>DATIFQ010000344.1:0-4915 GCA_035455185.1 Bryobacteraceae bacterium
GCCCAGCGCGCGCGACCTCTTCAGATACGCCTCACAGGCGCTCCTTGCCGGTTCAAACGAAAACGCCTCGATCCATAGGTACGCTTCCATTAGACCGAATAGAACTTCCCAGGTCTCGTGGCCATTCTTCCTGACCATATCCATGGCCGAATGCAGCAGACGCTCCAACTGGCCCCATTCGCCCAAGAAAAGCAGCGCCGACGCTTCAAAGAAGTGGCCCACGGAGTAATCCAACAGGCTATCGAACTCGCTTGCGATGCGAACGCCCTCCTGGGCGGTCTCACATGCTTCCCGATAGCGTGACGAGAGCACCTGGAAGTACGAATGCCGTGTGGCATGCAGGGCCAACAACATTTTGTCGCCGCTACTTCGCGCCACTTCCAGTCCGGCTGCTGAGGCGCGAGCGTCACGCTCATCCCAGCCGCGGAAATGCATATTCCAGTAGGCGACCTGCGCCATAGCGTTCGCGTAAAGGTCCGCATCCACTCCCGAACTGCAGAGCGAGACAATGGTGTCGACGGCGCGCAGGCAGCGGTCGCGGTCTACCCAGGAGGCCACGCTGGCCAGCCAGCACTGGGCGTGAAGCTGGAACTCTCGCAGATCTGCTCGAACCGCGAGGTCGAACATCTTTTCGAACGCTGCCAGCGATGCAGGCAGTTGACCCATGAGACGATACACTAGACCGAGTTGCTGGTTTAACTCGAGTTCCGCTCTAGTCCGACCAGGGTCTGGCAGCGTCGCAGCCAAGTTCAGCGCTCGCTCCAGCGCATCCAGGGACTCTTGCAGCGCGTGCCGCCTGGCTCGGCGTTCAGCAACCAGGCGCAGATAGAAGATCGCCTTCTCCACGCACCTCCCCTGCTCAAAATGCAGTGCCAGCTCGGGCGCCACGTCCCGGACGGCGCCATCGAATATGCGTTCAAGACGTTCGGCGATGGTCTGGTGCAGGCGGACGCGGCGTGCGGGAGAGAGCCGTTTATAGAAAAAGTCTCGATACAGGGCGTGCGTGAACCGATATTGCGGAGTGGCCGGAAGAGAGCCGAACGCCGCCAGCCCGGCGGCCTGGATAAACAGGTCTCGGGCCGCCAGAGCGTCGCAGCAAGTCTCACATGAGAGCTGTTCCTCCGGGCCGGACACAATCAGGGAAACCGGAAACGCGACACCGGCCACGCTGGAGTTCTCCAGAACGGCCTGCTCCTGCGAGGTTAGCCGCTCGACTTGGTTGGCGAGCGCTTGGGCGAGGCTCTCCGGCATGCCAAGATCGAAATCCTGCAGAGGAGCGTTCAAACGCCAGTGATTTCCCGCCCTTGCAATGAAGTTACGCGAAACCGCATAATCCAGCACGTTGAGGACAAACAGAGGATTTCCTTCGGTTCGCGTATGCACCAGATCCGCAAACTCGCCAGGGAAGGAGTGGCCGGGAAAGCGAGCGTTCAGCAACGCCCCGACATCCGATTTGTTCAGCAATTCGAGCTCGAATTCAACGCAGCGGTCGCGGGCGAGCAGGTCTCGCTTCAGCGAACGCACAGGATGGTTGTTGAGAATCACTTCCACAGGGCGATAACTGGCGATCACCAGCAGCCGTGTGTATTCCACGCGATGTGCGATCCGCGAGATGACGTCCAGCGTGGAAAGGTCGCTCCACTGCAGGTCCTCGAGAACCAGGAGCAGCACCTCGCGCGTGGCGAGGGCTTCGATGGCCTCGGTGATTTCGCGAAGCATGCGGTCGCGTGTAGCGCCTAGGGCTTCGATATTCAGTGCCTCCCGATCCTCCGGCGATACTGAGCCGGGCATCTCTCGCAGCCAGGTAGGCGCGTAGGTTCGAAGAGCGTCGGGCAGGCCCGGGATGGAGGCATTCTTCATGGCCCTCCCCAGCGCGTCGAGAAGGGGATAGTACGCTTCGTGCGCTCCGAAGTGTTCGATGCACTCGCCACGCAGCGTATGCGTCGCGGCTTGCTTTACGAAGTGTTCGATTAATGTCGATTTTCCGATCCCCGGTTCACCGGTAACGAATGCGATCTGGCGGTTGCCGCTGCCCGCCTTTTCCAGCAGTGAATGCAGCCGCTGCAAATCCGCTGCGCGGCCGAGTAGACCTGTGGTCGGAAGCCTCGCCGGTGACTCGGCCGCCAGATCGACAAACGTGTAACCGCGCCGATGCACGGTTTTAATATGCCTGGGATCTTTCGAATTTTCCCCCAAGGCTTTCCGAATCTCGAGCACGCACGATTTGAGCACCGCCTCCTGCACAAACGTGTCGGACCAAACGGCGTCCAAAAGTTCTTCCTTGCTTACGATTCGACCAGGATTCTCAATGAGATAGGACAACACAGCGTAAGCCTTCGGAGCGAGTTGCACGCGCAACCCACTACGCAAGACGCACTGGTTTGCGAGGTCCAACGTAAATGAGGAGAACCGCTTTAACAACGCCAGCCCCCTTCTTGACCAAGCGCTGTGTCAAAAGGAACAACTTCTTGACTGTTTCCTTACGACTTCCAGATCTCTTCATTCTACTCTGTATTCAGAGACGATGCATCGCGCTTTCGTTGTGCAGGTTACCGCGGAATGTGATCCCCCCGACACCTTCGGAGGGCGGGTGGAGCACGTTCATTCCGGGCAGGCGATTCATTTTGAAAACGTGAGCCAGTTCTTGAACTTCCTCGCCAGTTCCCTACGGAGCGAAAGGCAGATCGAAGAGGAAGAGCGCCGGGACGCCGGATAGGAATTCCAGGACCTCGGGACCCGTTTGAAAGTCAGGGAGGCGAGTTAAATGAAGAGATATTGGATTTCGTGGACGACGACCGCCCCCGTTTGCCTGGCTTTGCTCTTGGCTGGGAACCAAGGGTTTGGCTTTAACGTTAGCCTCATTTCGGTTTCCCACGCTTCGCCGAGAGCTGCCAAAGTGTGCCAAGAAGGAAAGGGACAAAATGAACGCAGTAACCATCGCCCCTGAACAAACAGGTTCGTTATCCAGTGTTGTGTCAATCGTCCACGATCTGCGCAATCCATTGGCCACAATCCACGGCAGTGCGGAGATGCTCGTCCGCTCGAACCTTTCCCAACCGCAGGTCCATCGCATCGCCCGCAATATGTATTGCGCCTCAGTCCGCATGCGTGAGTTGCTGGAGGAGTTCTTGGGCCGGAGCAGAGGTACGGAGAAGAAAGTGGAACCTTCCGATGTTCGTGAGTTGGTCACAAGCGCCGTGGACAAGATTGCGGTCAGTGCTGAACTGCAATTGGTACAAATCGTCCAAGTCGTACCTGAAGGCTTGCTCATCACCCTGGATCGGCATCGCATGCGTCGCGTGCTGCTGAATTTGCTTGTGAATGCGTTGGAGGTCATGCCCAACGGGGGAACCATCCACATATCGGCGGTTTCCGACAGCCGTTCGGTATGGATCCGGGTTCGCGATACCGGGCCGGGGATCCCTCCCGAAATTCGGGGCCGACTCTTCCAACCGTTCGCAACCGCGCGCAAGGTGAGTGGCATTGGCCTGGGCCTTGCTTCTTCACGGCAGGCTGTGATCGATCACGGCGGCCAGATATGGGCGGAGTCGTCCCGCAAAGGAGCCTGTTTTGCGGTTCGCCTGCCCAGGACGGTCCCACAGCCACCGTCTCACCGTAATAGCGTTTGCCCGAAAATGCGCCGAAGCGGCGCAGATATGCAGATATGAGGAGCGATTCCCTCGGGAGCCCTCCTTAATCAATCCCGCAGAGGCTGCTCGCGCCTTGAGCGTGTCGGCAGCCTTTGTTTCGAAACTTCAACTAACACACATAACCAAGACATCAAGGAGACAACATGAGTTCGAAGACAACACCCATGACACAGAACGGAGGGCTGCTGGCACTCGCCAGCCTGGCCCTGGCCGCACTAACGGCGACCGGCCTTGGAGCGCAGACGGCCGGACCCTATGGGGCCGATCGCGAGCCGAACTTCCACTCGCTCCGGAAACGGGGCGACATCAAGTTCCTGCCCGCACCTCTGCAGGATCGGCTAGTGGAGCTGGCTCGGCGACCACATTCGTACCTGCCTCTCACGGCCTTCAGCGAGGCAGACGAGCCCAGCCAGCTATTCGGGTACTACCTCCTCGACACCACGACAATCCCACCGAACGTGTTCACGAGTATCGTTCCTGGCATCAATGACAATGGTGTGATCCCGACGGGCGCCAACTTCGCCAACGGCGGACTTCCGACGGTGGGGGCGGTGCGCGTGACGCTGGAGCCGAAGCCCGGCCTCCCGACGGATCCCAACGATCCGCGCGCGTTCATCGACATGTTCACCGACATCTCGGGCCTGTTCGTCATCAACAACGAGTCGGGCTGGTACGAAGGATGGATGACTTGGGACCTGCGCGTGCCACGCGTCGCGGAGCCGCTCGCCGACGGCCGCGCGCAGTACGGGACGATGACACCGGCCGACGCGGAGGTTCTGGCCGCCAGGGGAACCGGTAACAATGTGCCGGGCCACTTCTTCACTTTGGACGGCAACGCGGTGCGCTTTCCGAGCGCCAGCGCCGGCGGTCCGATCCCGGGGAACACGATCGGCTTTTCGGTGAGCATCGGTGCGTTCAATGCTCAGCAACAGAGTGACGTGCACGCGTATTGGGAGTTCAACCGAGGCACGAACTGGGTATTCCCGCTCTACGAGCTGCCGTCCACTGGTGGATTGCCCGGCACATTCCCGGCCCTGCAGTACTCAGTGCAGTCGGTGATTCCCGGATCGGGCCCCTTCGGCGTGCGCAACACGGCGGCCACCCACGGTGACGACCCCAACAATCCTCGCGATCCGGACCGTTTCGAGCCGGTCAGCTCGGGACAGACCGAGACGCGCAATCGCTTCGTCCCCAGCGGGCTGGCCGCCGAGATTTTCCGGGACGTTTTCACGCGGCCCGCCTCGTTCTTGCCCGGCGTAACGGAT
>DATIFQ010000345.1:0-15036 GCA_035455185.1 Bryobacteraceae bacterium
CTCTCGGACGAGCACGGGCCGGCACTGGCGATGTACCGGCCCGTAGAGGATGGATGCACGGATAGAATATAAGATCCGGTCAAGCTGCACAGAGCCGGACTTGTATGACTTATTTTTGGTCGGTCCCCATCTGGCTCGGAATTGTGCTTCAAATCCTGGTCATTGCCGCGTTGTTGCGGGGACCGTACCGAAGTTTCAAGGTCCTTTTTGTCTACTCGGTTGTTCTCTTTCTGATCACGGTCGGCGAGGCGGCCGCCTTCTATGACCGCGAGATATGGACGAAAACGTCCCGGCACTACTGGATTGGCGATGCGATTCTGCAAACCCTTATCTTCGTGTTCGTGATCTCCCTTATTCATCGCGCCATGGCAACCAGTCTGAAGCGTGCCACAATCCGGCGAATCCTTGTCTGCGGAGCGGCTCTCTTTGTGACGTCCTCGGTTTACCTCACACACGAGCCGAAGTTCGGCGCTTGGATGACAACCCTGAGCCGCAACCTGGGACTTGCCGCGGTGATTCTCAACCTCGTCCTATGGGCGGCGCTGATCCGGGAACCGTCCGCCGACCGGAAGCTCCTCCTGGTGAGTGGCGGACTCGGAATCCAGATGGCCGGTAAAGCGATCGGGCACTCACTGCGTCAACTTTCGCGCTCCATGATCTTCACCGGCGACTTGATCATCGTCATGTCCCACCTTGCCTGTCTGTACATCTGGTGGCAGGCATTCCGTAGTTTTGACCGCCCTGCACCGGAACGATAGAATAGTGGCGGATTGTTGCGGACCGTCTGCCCTGCGGGCTCTCCTTCGAAACCATCCGATTTTCCCGGCCTTTGCGGCGGAGTCGATCCAGTCCAGACAGGAGATTCAAATGTCATTGTTGAAAGATTCGTTGAATCGCAGAGACTTTGTGAGGAGCGCCGCCGGCGTGTCCGCGACGCTTGGGATGGCAGGTCAGGCTTTGGCCTCCCGGACAAGGTCTCAGTCCGGGCGAGTGCTTGGCGCAAACGACAAGATCAATGTCGGCGTTATTGGCGTCGGCGGGCGCGGCGCCTATCTAGCAAGGGAGTTCGCCGAGATCGGCGAGAAGACGGGCGCTTGCAAAGTGGCCGCGGTGTGCGACGTCTGGCAGAAGCGCGTCACCCAGCAGAAGGAAAAGCATCAGTGCGACGGGTACCTTGACTATCACGAGGTCATCAACCGGAAAGACATTGACGCGGTCGTGATCGCAACTCCCGATCACTGGCACGCCAGGATCGCCCTCGAGGCGATGGACCACGGCAAAGACGTCTACCTTGAGAAGCCCATGTGCCACACCGTCGAGGAAGCCCGGCAACTCGTGAGCACCGTCCGCGAGACCAAGCGCGTACTCCAGGTCGGTTCGCAGACGACGTCCGGCGATCAGTGGAACAAGGCCCGCAAGGCGATTGCCGACGGCATGATCGGCCAGATGATCATGAGCCAGGGCTCGTATCATCGCAACTCGAAAGAGGGCGAGTGGAACTGGAAGATCGATCCCGAAGCCGGTCCCGAGGGGAAGGGCGATAATTTCCTCGACTGGAAGATGTGGATCGGCCCGGCGCAGAAGAGATCCTGGGATCCCGACCGTTACTTCCGGTTCCGGAAATACTGGGACTACTCCGGAGGCATCGCTACCGACCTCTTCTATCACGTGGTCGCCCCGATGAACATCTGCTGGGGCGAGCCGCAGTTCCCGTACAAAGTGATGGCAGGCGGAGGCATTTACGTGTTCAAGAATCGTCCCGAGAACCCGTCGCTGCCGGATCGCGAAGTGCCGGACACGTTCCACTTGATCGGGGAATACGCCAAGGGCCATTCGATCGTGCTGTCGTCTTCGATGGCGAATTCACAGCACATCCCTGGACTCATCCGCGGTCACGAGGGATCGATCATCATGGTCGAGCACGGGCAATTCGAAAGCTTGACACCTTTCATCTCGGTGATCCCGGAAAAACGCGTGGTGAACGACGAGTACAAGGCGAAGTTTGGCGACGAGCCGATTAGGATCCCGGTTGAAGAGACGGAAACGATCACTGTACACATCACGAACTTCCTCGATTGCATGCGTAGCCGCCAGAAGCCGACTCTCGATGTCGAGACCGGCGCGAGGGCGCAGGTGCTGATTTCAATGGCAGTGCAGTCGTACCGCGAAGGCCGTATCCTCTACTTCGACGAGAGGAACTGGAAAGTGGTGGCGAAGCCGCCCAGAGCGTAAGTGGCCAGCGGCGAAATGGGGGTCTGACTCACCCGGGACGCTGACATAATCTTAGAAGTCGAATGAACTACGAGCTGGCCGATCTGGTGGAAGACGATCGAACGGCTATCGTCTCGATTTTCAACCACTACGTCGAGCATAGCTTTGCGGCCTATCCCGATGAACCGGTGACCGATACTTTCTTTGATCGGATCCTCGAGATGAGCAAGGGTTATCCGGCGGTGAGCATTAAGGCCGAAACCGGTGAAGTCGTCGGTTTCGGCTTTCTTCACGCGTTTCACCCCGCCACTACCTTCCGCCGTACGGCAGAAATCACGTACTTTCTGCTTCCGGTACACACGGGAAAGGGCCTTGGCAACCGCCTGCTCGCGTACTTCATCGAAAAGGCGCGAGACATGGAAATCGACAATCTGCTGGCCAGCGTCTCCTCGCTGAACGAGCAGAGCCTTCGCTTTCACGCCCGTGCCGGATTCGAACGCTGTGGAACCTTCCGCGCGGTGGGTCGGAAGCTTGATCGCGAGTTCGACGTGGTCTGGTTTCAGAAACGGCTCTCGTGAAGAAATGGGGGCTGACTATTTTCGCCGCCCTGGGCGATATGGCTGTCTGCCCCCATCTCTTCCTACGCCCCGCCCACTACTTTGATGCCGAGTTCCCGCAACTGATGCTCCGGCACCAGGGACGGTGCATCGCACATCAGGTCGGTTCCACGAGCGGTCTTGGGGAATGGGATCACGTCGCGGATCGAAGTCTCTCCCGCCAGGATCATCACCAGACGGTCAAGCCCGAGCGCGATGCCGCCATGCGGCGGAGCACCGTACTCGAGTGCATCGAGCAGGAATCCAAACCTTCTGCGAGCCTCTTCGTCGCTGAAGCCCAAAGCCTCAAATACCTTCGACTGCACGTCACGGCGGTGGATACGAATCGAACCAGAGCCCAACTCGACTCCGTTCAGGACCAGGTCGTACGACTTGGCGCGGCAGTTGGCCGGATCCGTTGTCAGCTTGTCGATGTCCTCGTCCATCACCGATGTGAATGGATGGTGGGCGGCGTCCCAGCGCTTTTCGTCCTCGTTCCACTCGAACATCGGGAAATCCACCACCCAGAGAAACTGAAAATTCTTCGGGTCGAGTAAACCATGCCGGTCGTTGTACTTCTGCGCGGCGTAGAGGCGCAATTGCCCGCACGCCATGAACACGGCATCAATCGGACGTTGTCCTTTGGGCGCACCAGGCCACCCGGCGAGCAGCAGCAGGTCGTCCTCTGCGGCGCCGGTTCGTTCGCGAACCGCGGCTATCGGCTCCGGGAAATCCCGCTCCAGACGCTTCACGTCGTCGTATACCCGAAGGCCACGTTCCGTTCCGAACGCCTTCAGCTCATCGCGTTCCTTCCGTGAAAGGACGCCGGTCTTCGGAATGCGGATCGCCACCAGCGGCAATCCCTCGGTTGTGAGGTTCGCGCCCGGGAAAAGGTCTTCCACAGCATGGAACGGCGGGAGTCGGAGATCCGGTTTGTCGATGCCATAGGAACGCATCGCCTGGCGATAAGTCAGCCGCGTGAACGGGAACCGCACGTCGTGGCCGGCCACGGCGCAGACGCGCCTGACAAGCGGCTCGATCACCTCGAAGATCTGTTCTTCCTGCGGGAACGACATCTCAAGGTCGATCTGCGTGAATTCGGGCTGCCGGTCAGCGCGCAAATCCTCGTCGCGAAAGCAGCGCACGATCTGGAAGTACTTCTCGAACCCGCTGACCATCAGAAGCTGCTTGAAAATCTGAGGCGACTGTGGCAGCGCATAAAAGTGCCCCCGCTGGACACGGCTCGGCACAAGGTAGTCGCGGGCGCCTTCCGGTGTCGAGCGCGT
Source organism: Bryobacteraceae bacterium (assembly GCA_035455185.1). GTDB lineage: Bacteria > Acidobacteriota > Terriglobia > Bryobacterales > Bryobacteraceae > JAEHDI01. Next base: position 4,094 of record DATIFQ010000345.1, read on the forward strand.
CATGAAGGGCGTCTCGATTTCGAGAAAGCCCATCGAATTCAGCGCCTCGCGCACCGCGAAGGAGATCTTCGATCGCAGGATGATGTTGCGCTGCATGTGGGGCCGGCGCAGGTCGACGTAGCGGTACTTCAGCCTCACGTCCTCGCTCACGTCGACCGTCTCCTCCATCGGGAACGGCGGTGTGCGCGACTCGTTCAATATCCACAACTTCTCCGCCACCACTTCCACCTCGCCGGTTTCAATCGCGGAATTGACGGTCTCCGGCGTGCGTTTCTGAAGGATGCCCTCGACGGCGATGACGTACTCCGAGCGCAGCAACTCCGCTTTCTCGTGGACCTTCGATTCCGTGCCGGCATGGAAGACGGCCTGGGTCACGCCGTCGCGGTCTCGCAGGTGGATGAAGATGACGCCGCCAAGGTCGCGGCGCCGGTGCACCCAGCCCATCAGAAGAACGCGGGAGCCGGCGTCGCTCGCACGAAGTTGCCCGCATGTGTGAGTTCGTCTCAACTCGCCTAGAAAATCCAGGGGTACGCTTTCCGGCATAGATGATTCCTGCGGTTATAGCCTTTCGAACAGTTCGGATTCGTTGACAGTCTGCCGCCCGCCGGACGTCATGTCCTTCAACTGAAAGGTTCCGGCGGCGATCTCGTCGTCACCCACGATCAACGCGAAGCGGGCGCCCGTTTTGTTCGCCAGTTCCAGGGCGCGCTTGAGTCGCGCGTCGGCAACGACCTCGACGGACTTGCCGGACAGCCTGAGCCGCCGGGCAAGGGGAGCGACTTTCCGGAACGCGGCTTCGCCTAACGGAACGACGAACAGGTCCAATGCGCGGGTCCCCGCGCCCGTGTTCGATTCCTCCAGGGTCAGCACGAGACGGTCCTCGCCGATGGAGAAACCGATTCCCGGGGAGTGAACTTTGGACCCGAGCGCTTCGGCAAGTCCGTCGTAACGCCCGCCGCCGAGCACCGAATTCTGGGCACCGAGGGCGCCGTGCGTGATTTCGAACGTCGTGCGCATATAGTAGTCGAGGCCGCGCACCAAGCGGGGCCGGACTTCAAAGGCGATCTCCCTGTCCTGGAGATAGCCGCGCACCGTCTCAAAATGCTCGCGGCAGGCGACGCACAGGTAATCGAGGATCGACGGCAACGATTCGATTACCGGCTGGTCCGCTTCCACCTTGCAGTCGAGAACCCGGAGCGGATTCGTCTCCGCTCGACGCCGGCAATCGGCACACAGCGAGGAGGAGACTTTGCGAAGTTCCTCTCGTAAGGCGGCCAGAAACTTCGGCCGACACTCGGAACAACCGACGGAATTGAGCAGCAACCGGAAGCCCGCGAGACCAGCGCGGCTGAGGATCTCGACCGCGAGCTCGATTACCTCCGCATCCACAGCGGGCGATTCCGAGCCGATGGCCTCCGCGCCGATTTGGTAGAACTGCCGGTAGCGTCCCTTCTGCGGCCGTTCGCGCCGGAACATTGGGCCCATGTAGTACAGCTTCATCGTGCCGGGCTGTTGGTCCAGCCGGTGCTCGATATAGGCGCGGATCACGGAAGCCGTACACTCCGGACGGAGTGTCAGCGAGGAGCCGTCCTTGTCCTCAAAGGTGTACATCTCCTTGGTGACAATGTCGGTTTCCTCCCCGACGCCGCGCGCGAAAAGCAGCGTTTCCTCGAAAATCGGCGTGCGGATTTCGTGGTAGTTGTAAGCGCGGAAGACGTCCCGTGCCCTGTGCTCCACATCGTTCCAGACGCCGCTCGATGGCGGGAGGATGTCACGTGTTCCTTTGACCGCCCGAATCAAGGTTCCGTTTCCTTATGGTTCTTTGGCGGCGAGCCGACTCGCCGCTGATATTGGTGAATGCGGGCAAAACGACCCCGGAGAGGGGTGTCCCAACAGGCACGAATCACGATTTTTCGTTGAATTCTTCATGCTAGCACACGGTTGCGCGATACTGGTTTTCTTATGTTCCGCGCCTTCATCATTTTCCTCGCGCTGACAGCGTCGACGCAGGCGCAGAAGCTGCCGTTTGACGTCGACGCCCTTCTCAAGATCGCCCGCATTGGTGATCCCCAGATCTCGCCGGACGGCACATCGGTCGCCTTCACCGCGCAACGCGTCGATTTCGACAAGAATACACTGGCCACACACATTTACGTGGTACCCGTGGCCGGTGGAACGCCCAGGCAGATCACCTCTGCGGGTTCTCGCAACGAGCGCCCGCGCTGGGCGCCGGACTCAAAGACGATTGCGTTCGTGTCGGACCGTGGCGGAACCGGCCAGGTGTGGCTGATGGACCCCGACGGCGCTCACGCCCGCCAGGTGACGAATCTCTCGACCGAGGCTGGTGATGTCGTCTTCTCCCCAAACGGCAAACAAGTGTTCTTCACGAGCAACGTGTACCCCGAATGCGTCGACGACGCGTGCAACAAGAAGAGGCTGGAGGCGGAGCGAGCGTCGAAGGTGAAGGCCCGCATCTACACATCGCTGCTCTACCGCCATTGGAATGAGTGGCGCGACGCCCGGCGCAAGCACGTCCTGGTGGCGGATCTCACGGGCGGCGCGGTCCGGGATCTCACCCCGGGCACACGCGACGTACCGCCGTTCTCCCTCGGAGGACCGGACGACTTCGCCGTATCCCCGGATGGCGAGGAGCTCTGCTATGTTATGAACCCCGATCCGGAGCCTGCCACCAGCACGAACTCGGAGTTGTACGTCGTCCCAGCGTCCGGTGGGGAGGCCACGAAAATCACCGTCAACGTCGGCGCGGACGCTTCTCCCCGCTATTCACCGGACGGAAAGCACATCGCCTACCGGGCGCAGGTCCGCGGGGGGTACGAGAGCGACCGCTGGCGGTTGGTGGCGATGCAGCGGGACACGGGAGAGTCGGTCATCCTCACCGAGAGCCTCGACCGCTCCGTGAGCAGCTTCACCTGGTCGCCGGATTCGACGCGGCTGTTCTTCACCGTCGAGGATCGCGGGCGGAAGGTGGTCCAGATGATCCCGGTGACCGGCGGTGGAATCAGGGTGATCGCAAGCGGCGCCAGCCAGATCGACGATGTGCAGCTCTCCGCTGACGGAAAGGTCATGATCTACGCCGAGCAGCGAGCCTCGCGTCCGGCCGAGATCTTTCGCGCTTCCTCAACGGGGGGCGCGGCGGTTCCTCTCACGCGTCTCAATGACCTGCACCTCGGCAAGTATCAATTGACGGCCGCCGAGGAATTCTGGGTCGACGGTGCAGACGGAGCGCACGTCCACAACTTCCTCGTGAAACCTCCCGGGTTCGTGGAGGGCAAGAAGTATCCGGTGTTGTTTCTGATCCACGGCGGGCCGCAAGGCGCCTGGGGAGAGGACTGGACGTACCGCTGGAACGCTCAGGTCTTCGCCGGAGCCGGCTACGTGGTCGTGATGCCGAACCCGCGTGGTTCCACCGGCTATGGAGAGAAGTTCACCGACGAGATCTCCGGCGACTGGGGCGGCAAGGTCTACGACGACCTGATGGCCGTCGTCGATTATGTGGCAAAACAGCCGTACGCCGACGCCGGCCGGATGGCAGCCGGCGGAGGATCGTACGGCGGGTACATGGTGAACTGGATTCTCGGGCACTCCAACCGGTTCAAGGCGCTCGTTTCACACGCGGGTGTGTACGACCTTCGCAGCATGTTCGGTGAAACCGAAGAGTTATGGTTCCCGCTGTGGGACTTCCCGGGCGCGCCATGGGATAACCCGGAAACTTACTCGCGCTGGTCACCCAGCTACTTCGCCAAGGTGTTTCGAACGCCGACGCTCGTCATTCACGGAGAGCTGGACTATCGGGTACCTGTCGGCCAGGGCCTGCAACTGTTCACCGCATTACAGCTCCGGAAGGCGCCGTCCAAGCTTTTGCTGTTCCCGGACGAGGGACACTGGGTCAACAAACCCCAGAACAGCGCCCTCTGGTACAAGACCTTTATCGACTGGATCGACACATGGGCCAAGAACGCCGGAACATCGGGCGACAAGTCCGAATAGCGTTGCTGCTGTCGCTGCTGGCAACCGCGGCGATTGCAGCCGAGACGTCTCAGGAGCAGTTCGACCGTCTGATGAAGGACGTTCTCATCGCGGACCTGCACGTGGACACTCCGATGTACGTTGTCGACGAGGGCTATCGCCTCGGCGAAGAACATGCGTACTGCGAGTACGACATCCCGCGGATGCGCAGGGGAGGTCTCGGCGCGGTGTTCTTCGGGATCTACGTGCAGCCGCAGGACTACCCGCCGTCGGTCTGGATGACGCGTGTCCTCGAGAGCATCGACGCGGTTCACGAGGAGGCGCGGCGCAACGCGAAGGACATCGAGGTGGCCTACACCGCCGCGGACATCGAGCGGATCAGGAAGGCCGGGAAGATCGCGGTCCTGCTGAGCCTGGAAGGAGGGCACCTCATCCAGGACAGCCTGGCTGTGCTTCGAAACTTCCACCGCCTCGGCATCCGCTACATGACGCTGACCCACTTCCGGACGAACAACTGGGCGGACTCGGGCACGGATGCGGCGGTACACAACGGCTTGTCCCCACTCGGGCGGGAAGTCGTGAGGGAAATGAACCGCCTGGGGATGATGATCGACGTTTCGCACGTCTCTGACAAGACCTTTTACGATGTTTTGTCCGCATCCCGCGTTCCCGTGATCGCTTCCCATTCCTGCGCTCGCGCCATCTGCGACATCCCGCGAAACATGGACGACGACATGCTGCGCGCCATGAAGAAGAACGGTGGCGTGGTGTTCGTGAACTTTAGCATCGCCTACCTGGACAAGAAGGCGTACGACGTGTTCATCTCGTATCGCGACGAGCGAGACCGTGAGATCGCCGAAACGCTGGGAGCACACGCCGGCAGCCCTCTCCGGTGGGAACTGAAGCGAGCCATCCAGCAGCGGTACCGCGCGCGGCTCCCGAAGGTGGATGTCAAGGCCGCGTTGCGCCACATCGACCACATCGCCAAAGTGGCGGGGCCGGATCACGTAGGGATCGGTTCGGACTTCGACGGCATCTCCGGAATGGTTCCGGCAGGGCTCGAAGACGTTTCGAAGTTCCCCGCCCTGATCCGCGGGATGATCGATCTCGGCTACTCCGACGACGACATCCGCAAAATCGCCGGTGGCAACCTCCTGCGAGTCATGCGCGCCAACGAGTAAACCCGGGACATGCAGAATCAAAGCGCTGTCACCCTAAGACTTGAACCCGCTGATGCTGCGGGCGTATCATTCCCCCAGTAATTGCTCTCTGGGAGGCCAACACCGTGCGTACATTCATTTCCAGGATTCTCGAGCGCTACGAATCCGGCGGTTTGAGCCGGCGAGACCTGATCCAGGCGCTCGCATCGCTTGCCGCTGCGGCTCCGGCCGCGTCGGCAGCCCGGTCAACCTTCAAAGGAGTGGGGTTGAATCACATCGCCGTGCGCGTTACCGACATCCCGCGCTCAAAGGCGTTCTACCAGGGCCTGCTGGGACTGCCGCTCATGAGCGAGTCCAGTGGCAGTTGTTTTCTCAAACTGGGCGACGAGTTCCTGACGCTGTTTCAGAACCGGAACCCGGGGCTCGATCACTACTGCGTGGAGATCGAGGCGTTCCGACCCGACGAGGTTATGGATCAGCTCAAAAGACAGGGACTCCAACCCCGCCGCCCTGACGGAACGGATCGAATCTACTTCCGAGACCCGGACGGGCTGGAGGTCCAACTCGCCGCAGTCGGCCATCAGGCTTGATCCAAGTCGCTTGCAGCGTGCAGGTTAGCCACTCCTGTCCCGTAGCCGGCCGCGGTTCCAGATCCAGTACATCGGAATACCAGCCGCTATCAGCACCGCGCCCACCAGCGAAGAGCCCGGCCGGGTGGTGAAGGTGTTCACGACGAAGCCGAATGCAAAGATCGTAAAGAGTAACGGCGTGAACGGATACCCGAAGATCCGGTAGGGGCGGGGCCGCTCGGGGTGACGCCGGCGCAGGACGATCACCGCGAAAACGGTGAGCGCGTGGAAGAGCCACATGGCGAAGAGGACATAAGAAAGCAGTGTTTCGTAAGAACCGCTGAGCGCCAGGACGATCGCCCAGACGCTCTGCGCCGCGATGGAGAAGGAGGGCGTGCGGAAGCGCGGATGGACTTCACCTAGTCGCCGAAAGAAGAGACCGTCACGGGCCTGCGCGAAGTACAGGCGCGGGCTGGTGAGGATGGCGCCGTTGGCCGCTCCCGCGCTGGACAGCATGATGGTCAAAGCGATAACTATCGCTCCGGCCGGCCCCATAGTTTTCGCTGCAGCTTCGGCGGCCACGCGCTCCGTCGCCGCGATGGCGCCCAGTGGCAGCACGTGCATGTAGGCGAGGTTAGCGAGGAGATAAAGCAGCATGACTGCGGCGGTGCCCAGCGCCAGCGAGAGAGGAAGGTTACGTTGCGGTTCGCGCACTTCTCCGGCGACGAACGAAACGTATTGCCACCCGTCGTACGCCATGAAGCAGCCGAGCATCGCGACAACGATTCCGTCCAAGGACAGTGAGCCCCAGGCGAAACTCCCGCCCGCCAGTGCCGGCGGCCGGCGCAGTAACGCACTTGCGATGAGCACGACGAGCCCAGCCACCTTCAGGAATGTGAACAAGTTCTGTGTCCGGGCGCCAGCTTTAACGCCGCGGTAGTTGATGAAAGAGAAAGCCGCGATCGCTGCAGGTGCCCAGAGATAGCCCGGCGCCTGCGGCAGCAAATAGGACGCGTAGATACCGAAGCCGACGGAGACCGCGGCGATCGAGCCGGACTGAACGATGAGAAACGCCGACCAACCGCAAAGGAAAGCCGTGAGCTCGCCGTACGCTTCGCGCAGATAGACGTACTGCCCGCCGGAATCCGGCATCATGGCCCCGAGTTCGGCGTAGGCCAATGCGCCAAAGAAGGAGATGATGCCGCAAGCCGTCCAGGTCGCCAGAATCGCCGCGGACGACGGGATCTCTCGTGCGATTGAACCCGGAACAATGAAGATCCCGGCACCGACCATCGTCCCAATGACGATCGAAGTGGCGTCCAACAGCCCGAGTTTCCGCGGCAATCCGTCCTGGCCGGTGCTCATCGCATTTTGCATGCAAGCAGTATGTAGCTATTGACCGGGTGCCGCGGTCGGCGCTAGAGCCTCCTCGGCGAATTATCCTCGCCGGAGCGCCTCCAGGATGCGAGCCGGAGTCATCGGCAACTGAAATAGTCTGGCTCCAACGGCGTCATGGACTGCGTTCGCAACGACGGCGCCCATTGTGACAATTGGCGGTTCGCCGCAGCCCGACGCTGGCACTTCCGGGTTCTCGATCAGGACTGTCTCGATTTTCGGCAGCCAGGAAAAGCGCGGGATCTGATAGCTGTCGAAATTGTGGTCGAGGACCTCGCCATTCTTGAAGTGCACCTCCTCGGTCAGCGTATAGCCGAGACCCATGGTGATGCTGCCTTCCATCTGTTGTCGCGAACCGTCCGGATTGACAATGACGCCCTGATCCTGCGCGGAAACGACCCGCCGGACCTCGACACGCCCGGTGCTCCTGTCGACCGCCACCTCCGCCATAGTGGCGACATACGTACCCAGATAGATGGCGCAGGCGACGCCCACGCCGCGCCCGCTGGGCGCCCGCCCGGACGTCCAGTCGAAGCGTTTCGCCGCGGCTTCCAGAACGCGCTGCATGCGCTTGTCCGTCAGGTGGCTTAAACGGAACTCGAGAGGATCGATGCCGGCCTTTGCCGCGAGGATGTCCATGTGCGACTCGCGGGCGAAGGTGTTCGTATTGACCGACGGCGCGCGCCACGGGCCAACGCTGAAGGGGTGCAGCCCCGCGGGGTTCCCTCCACCCCAGCCACCGGATGAGACCGTCCTCTGGTGAGGGATGTCATAGAACTGCTTTGCCTCCCGGTCGCCTGCGCAATAGACGCTGTAGTCCCAGAACGAAATCCTTCCGTCGCCGGTAAGGCCTGAGCGGATCTTCACGACAGCAGCCGGCCGGAATGTGTCATAGAAGAACTCCTCGGCGCGGTCCCAAACCACCTGGACAGGTTTGCCAGTAAACTTCGCCAACCGGGCTGCTTCGACGGCCTGCCTGGAGGAACTCTTGCCGCCAAAGCCGCCGCCGACATAGGGGGTGATGACTCGCACGTTCTGCGGAGTGAAGCCGAGCGCCTGCGCCACCTGCTGTCTAACCGGGAAGGGCGTTTGGGTGGAGGCCCACACGGTGGCTTTACCGTCCTCGATCGTCGCGGTCGCGGAGTGCGTTTCCATCGCTGCGTGCGCCACATAGCTGTTGAGATACGTCTCATCGACGATGGCCGCCGCGCGTCTCTCACCTTCCGAAAGACTGCCGCTTTCGGCCAGCACCTGGCCGGCCGGCGCAGTCTTGAGCAGGTGGTCGAAGATCGCCTGATCGTCCACGCCGGGCCTCGGGAGCTCAAACTGAGCCCTCATCAATCCCAACGCCTGATCGGCAAGGTCGCGCCGCTCGTGGAGCACGGCAACGAAGTCGCCTTCCTTCACCACACGAACGCCAGGTACTCTCTCAGCGGCGCTCGTGTCCACATCTTTGAGAGTTGCCCCGTGCGCCGGCGGCCTGAGAATCCGCGCATGCAGCATCTCTGGAATCGCCATGTCGCCGGCGTATCTGGCCTGTCCCGTGACTTTCTCGATGGCATCTTTGCGGCGAGGCGACTGCCCGACGACGGTGTATGCCGCCACAGGCTTCACCGGCGCCTTCTCGATGTGCCGCTCAATGCGCTTCCCCTGAACCAATTGCGCGTAGGTAACACGCTTGCCCGGCGCCGATGGGTCCGCAACGACGCCGGCCTTCACCCGGAGCCGGCCGGCCTCCACCTGGAGATGCTCGGCCGCCATTTGGAGAAGGACGGCCCGGGCCTCGGCTCCGGCTCCGCGCAGGATTGGGCCGAACTGCCGGATGCTCAGCGAGCCGAACGTGCCCATGTCCCATGGACAGATGTCGGTGTCGCCCATCACCATGTCCACCGAGTCGAGCGCGACGTCCAACTCCTCGGCGAGGATCTGCGCGAGCGCCGTCTTCGACCCCTGGCCTAGCTCGACCTTCCCGACGAGACACGTGACCCAGCCGCCGGCGTCGATTCGAAGGTACGCGTTGAAGTCTGTCGGGTAACCCTGCCTGGCCGGAAGCCGCGCCGGCTCCTGAAATGCGGCCAGTGGCTCGAGAGGGAAAAACACGAATAGGCCCGACTCCGCCACTGAGAGGAAGTCGCGGCGGCTCAGATCGTCCGTTCTCATCGCTCACCTCCCTTCATCGCACTGGCAGCCTCCTGGATGGCTGCTATGATCCGAACGTGCGAGCCGCAGCGGCACAGGTTGTCATCGAGGTGACCGACGATGTCGGCATGCGTCGGCTGGGGCTTCTTCAGCAGCAGCGCGTATGCGTTGAGAATCATTCCGGGCGTGCAGTAGCCGCACTGAAACGCATGGTGTTTGAGAAACGCTTTCTGGATCGGGTGAAGCTGCCCCTCCTTGCCAAGACCCTCGATCGTCAGCACGCGTTTGCCGGCAACATCCCTGATCGGGGTTAAGCAGGACCTGACAGCGTCCTTGCCCACGATGACCGTACACGCACCGCAAAGTGCGGTGCCGCAGCCGAACTTTGCGCCGGTGAGTCCGAGATCGTTGCGCAACACCCACAGCAGCATGCGCTCGTCATCGACCGTCACGCGCGTCGGCTTGCCGTTCAGCGTGAATGAAACCGTTCGCTGCATTGCAATCTCCCTGGCTTCGATTTCTGTCGAATCACCCGCCGTCCGGTCTCGCATCGCACAGCTTGTTTAGACCATGTATCCCCAGGATTCCATTCCGGACCCCTGGTGGACAGCAGTATACACCCGCCTGCCTCTCTTGCCGTTGAGCAATTCGCCGCGAATGTCAGCTTAAGGCGTGAGCGGCTCGGGGCCGCCAAGGCGTATCCGGTTTCAACTCGGTTTCTGACAGCCCGATCAGCCCTTGATCCCATGCTCGTGCAGCCTGCGACGCAGGATGGCCTGGGAGTCGGTAAAAACCTTGCGAATTCTTTCGAAACGCTCCCGATCCGGCCGCGTCGCTAGGGTCTCCACCCAGGTCTGCGCGGCCTCAATCTGCGTCAGCATGTACGCTGCCGCCGTTTCGGAGAAAACCTCCTGTCCGGGAACTTGCACATACACCGGGGAGGTGTGCGCAAGCAATCTGGGACGCACTTTCGAGGAGCAACGCGCAGCCAGCCAACCCGGTCCCGGCACCCGGACACGCTCCTTCAGCGTGATCTCTCGAGCCCCCTCATGGTTCTCTCGCGAGGCCACCACACGACCATTCCACACGACTTCCACGCGATGCAAAGGCATGGTGGACCGTGCCTGAGCCAGAACCTCGATGTTGCCGCCGCCCTGCCCCAAGCCGATCTCCTGGCCCGGTACACGGCCGTCTGCTTCAAAGAGCAGCAGCGGGCCGGTGGTCAGGAATGTGTTGCCGTTACGCACCGCCCTGGCCCAGTTGGCCTGATTCACCAGCGCACCTCCCAGTTGTGCATAGGTGCGGTTTTCGCCAACAGCCGTCCCCGCTCCCATTTTGTCGGTCCCCCCCACTACCGGAAGCCTGTAGCCGCAGTTCAGGGAACGGTACCAGTGCAGAAACCGGAGACCATAGTCAGGATAGAGCTCCACCGCATCGATCTTGCCCAGGACGGTGTCCGCCGCCTGCTCGCCCGCCGGATAAGGAAAGTGAACGGACACGGCCAGTCCCCCCTGCCTGCGACAGGCGTCAGCCCAGTCCGCCAGAGTATCCCACAGAGGGTCGCCGTGGTAGCTCTCCCGCGGGCCGGCGGAGGACATCGGAAACACAACTCTGCCCAGCACGCCCAAGTGACCGAGTATGTGTTGCCTGTTCTTGGTCCCCATCCACACGACCGTGTCGCCATCGCGCGACA
>DATIFQ010000346.1:0-42423 GCA_035455185.1 Bryobacteraceae bacterium
GTGACTGGAGTTCAGACGTGTGCTCTTCCGATCTTCCTTCTGCTGTTGCACAAGGGTAGCGATATCGCTTCTGAGCTCCTGTTCCAACCGGCGACAAAGTGGCCCGACCGTACTCCGCACGATGTGGTCAACAACATGGTCTGGCGTGTAATAGCTACCTGTTGCTCGGCGTTCGCCCTTGTCCGTCTCGAGATACACCTCCCCGGGCGGCAGGGATTGCCCGACTTTCCGTTGAAAGTAGCGGCCCTCGCGTAACCCACTTTACGACGCCTTCCTTCGTTTGACAACCTCCGGCCTGGAGGAGACTAAGCTTTCCAGTTCTCTAAGAAGAATGGGGATTAGCTTATAACCTTGAATCCGGCGGAACTGTTTCTCGGCCACCAGGAGGCCGGACCCAACCCAGCGCTCGCGCTGATCCCCTCCGTGCCAGCGCTTCACGTTCGAGCAAACGCGCTCCACGATCGAGAAGGCCGATTCGATTACGTTGGTGCTGGCAAGTGTCTTCCGCAGTTGCGGCGGCATGTGCAACCGATGCACGGTCAGCGTCTCTTCCAGCCCTTCCTCCAGACTGCGCGCGGCACTGGGATTGAGGTCCATCAGCTCGCGGTGGAGTTGGGTCAACGCCAGCTTGGCGGCTGCATGGTCTTCCAGCGCGTAGGCCGCGTTCAGCTTTTTGGCCACCGACGGTTTCTGTTCGTCCGTCAGATGATCCAGCACGTTGCGCCGCTTGTGGACCTGGCAGCGCTGGATCGGCGCCGATTCGCCGGCGTACTTCTTCACCGCCGTGTGCAGCGCCTTGCCGCCATCCAGCACGTACAATCGCGGCTCGCGGAAATCCAGTCCGCGGTTCACTAGGTCGCCCAGAAGTTCGCCCACCACGGTGGCGTTCTCGGTGGCTCCCTGTCGAATGCCGAGAATCGTTTTGCGCCCGTCCTGACTGATTCCCAGCGCCACCACCATCTGCTGGCCGGCGAACGGCGTCGCGTCAATCAGCAGGGCGCAGAGTTTCATCTTGTCCAGTCGCCGCTCCATCATCTCCTGCAACTTTGCCCGACTGGATTCGATGAAGTGTTCGCTGATGGCGCTCTTCTCCAGCCCATACGCCTCGGCAAATTCGCGCACCGCCTGTCCGTACCGCCGCGTGCTCAACCCCAGCATCAGTTTTTCCCAAACGGTTTCGGTGAGCGGCACGCCGCGGTGGAACATCTCGTAGCTGCCCAATTTCACTTCTTGGTTTTCGATCGTTCGCACGCGCGGCCGTTCGATCGGCACTTTCTGCCCCATCACCACGCAGTAGCCGCGCTCGCTGCCCCAACGATTGGCCGTGCGGTCTGTCTGCCGCTGGCTCCGCTCGCCCACCCGTTCCCGGACTTCCGCCTCCATCAGTAGCCCCATCAACTGCACTCCGGCCTGGCGGATCAACTCGCCCACGCCCTTGTGCAGCCAGCCCAACATCTCGGCCATCGGGAGCACCATCTGGACGGCTGGATTCCCGTCGGCGGCCATGGCCTCCAGTTGCTTCACCGCCCGCTGCGAATCAATCTGGTATGGTTTCTTCATGTAGCGACTCTCCTTTTTCTTTGGCGAGAAATTTCCCTGAGGCTACCACGCCTCGGGGAAACGAGAGTCGCTACTCTCTACGGATTTCTACGAATTACCGGGCATTCCTCTCGCGGCTGTCCATCTTCAGCACCCGGTTAAGCATGGGTTGTCGCCGGATTCCGGACCCCGACTTGAGATCGCTCTAATCTCCCGCCCCCGTTTTCGGCGACGGGTTTACATTCCCATTGCGTCCTTCAGGTTATGGACAAGTCGGTCAGCGACCTTGCGTGGACCTCCGCGTTTCAATGCGCCCCACCAGATGCTTCGATCTCCGGCCTCGGACGACCACAGGACGACCGTGCCGCCCTTATCCGCCAGTGAGACTGCTCCGCTGGCGATGTCGTGCAACCCTAGCCAGCGACCCGGCCTCGGAAATCGTTTTCGTCCGAGCGTCTTATCGATCCCGAATTGCATCCAGAACAGCCGTGCTTGGTGCGGTAGGCGGTCTATCACCAACCGCTTTATTTCCCGCCACTTCATATGTCTTGATCTCTTGGAGGCAGTCTGGGACTAGCCTCCTTTCTTCCACTGCGCCTTAGCGCCCTTGGCTGCGATCTGTGTCCGCTTTTTGGCCGGTAATGCCGCTGCGCGTGCCAGACCACCCTTTCGTCCCAAGAAAACCGCAGCCGGTCTTTCTTTGCTGGCGGTTTGGTCTTCGCGGCTTCTCCGATGGATTCGAGAAAGACCTGGTAAGCGAGCTGGACTGGATCTCTGGGACGGTTCTTTGCCGTGGCTGATTTCAGTATGGCAAGCTTGCCGCCAAGGTCAAGAGGTCAGAATTTCAAACTGACCCACTACCAACTTGTGCCGAGTTCATCGGACGATCCGTGTCACGCCTGCGATGGAAGCGGGAATCTCGGATCACGTCTGGAGCGTGCGCGAACTGCTGGAGGCTGATCTAATCCAGGCTTAACTGTTCTGGTGAACGCCGCTCGACGTGCTCGATCACCTCTGGGATGGTAGACTCTGACACCAGCCTTCCTTTTTCGGTTCTCCACGTCCGGGAATGCAGGCGAACTCTCAATGAGTCTCCTTTGCGGAATGGTTCTCCGCGCTCAACTCTTTCCATGAAGCCTTTATCTTTGATTTCAGCCTCAAATTCGACGGCCCCATCCCAGAACCTAGACTTGATCCCCTCCTTAAAGGCCAACCGCACTATTTCCAGCACTGCTGGCCTAGTATGGTCAATCAGATTGGTTTCTGTATCTGTAGAGTCCACAGGGAGAAAACAGGGGACGTGCTCTTTGCGGATCGCATCAAGAACGACAGGCCCCCGGCGAACCTCCAGGAGATCAATGCCCTCCCTGTCTAGTGGCGCTACGACGCGCCGACACGCATCCCTAACCCCATCGTCCGTGTAAAGTCTCACGGTGTCTTTGTGGGCCTGCCCGTCGGCGATGTTGATGGTGGTGGACTTGTCGATGTAGGTAATGGTTGGCTTCTCTCCCCTTAGGCGTTTGAACATCTCAAAGACCCCAATCAGTACCGCGCTAGGCGCTCCAAGGAAGAAGAAAAGACGCCTTAGGATCGTTTCGGCATCCGCCAGATCCTAGCCCAATAGCAAATCTTTGGCCACGTCCAGAAGGCTCTGATCCAAGATGAAATTGATCGGGAAAGAACCCTTTTCTGCGCCCGCTTCGACTCTCACGGAGATGTGCGCTCGGCCACCATTCAATACCCTATTGGCCTCCTGAAGAAGATCCCCAGTCGCCAGAAGAGCTGGTGCTAGTTCACGTACATCCATTGAGCCAGAGCGCACCGCTTCTCCGTCGTAGCGGAGTTGGAACTTGGCTTCGCTCATTCGCATGATTCTATCCCCTGGTGCGAGGCACACACAATTAGCGCACTACCCAACGTCGGACCAACGACTCGCATCGTGCGACAATCCGTACAGTCCAACCGTTCGGTCACATCGGCGTTTCTTCTTTTTTGTTTTTCCGCTCCACCGAGCGCCGCTATACGCGGTCCCTTCAGTATTCCCCTGCACTGGATCGGCCTCCCTCCCGCCTCCTAGCATTTTTCTTTTTTTCACGCAGACGACAGGCTGCGATATACCGCCCCTCAGAGCCAAGTCGAGGTCCGCACTAAATTGACCCACCCCCCCCAACCTCTTCGCCCTCAAGCATCCTGGGGCAGTCCCGGCAGAGCCATGGCAGAACCGCCTAGCCTCGGGATTCACCCGGCAAAGCAGACCCTGCTCACGAGGGGCGGTCCGCTGCACGTCTGCGGACTTGAGTAGCCTCGTCGGCTGATGGTTTGCCTCGCAAGCGTGGGGCGAGGTTTCGGTGGGAGGCGCAAGGCCCGGACGCAGCATGTCAGCTCGCCACGAGGCTTCTGAGGGCCATCAACTGCTATTGCGATATGAGCCTTCCGCGTCCATGTGGGGCACAACGAATACAGGGAGGGCCTCGGGTTGCCGGGCGAGCACAACGCACTCCATGTGGACATCTGTGTGGACGTGACGTTGCAGCGGGTCCTGGAAGGACTGGTAACCTATTGAAAACAGTGGTGGGCGCGACAGGACTCGAACCTGTGACCTCCTGCGTGTGAAGCAGGCGCTCTAACCAACTGAGCTACGCGCCCGTTAGCGTGGGGGCGTGCGCGGCGGAAGGCCGGGCCTTCGCCGCAGACCCTGGTATTATAGCAGTGAATGGCGCAGCGGGACATTACCGACTCCCCGCCGGTTGCGACTTCGAAACTCAGCGAGCTCGAATCAAGCCTCGGGCAGGTCATCCGCGGTAAGGCAGACGTCGTACGTTTCTCTCTCGTTTGCCTGCTCGCCCGGGGGCATCTCCTCCTCGAAGACGTGCCCGGCGTCGGGAAGACCACCCTCGCCCAGGCGCTGGCGAAGTCGGTGCAGTGTACCTTTCACCGGCTCCAGTTCACCAGCGACATGCTGCCGAGCGACGTGCTCGGCGTCACCATCTACAACGCCCGCACCCAGGCGTTCGAGTTCAAGCAGGGCCCGGTTTTCACCCACTTCCTGCTG
The DNA here is from genome assembly GCA_035455185.1 of Bryobacteraceae bacterium. Classification (GTDB taxonomy): domain Bacteria; phylum Acidobacteriota; class Terriglobia; order Bryobacterales; family Bryobacteraceae; genus JAEHDI01. Next base: position 4,592 of record DATIFQ010000346.1, read on the forward strand.
GCCGATGAGATCAATCGCACCACCCCGAAGACGCAATCCGCCTTGCTCGAAGCGATGAACGAGAGGCAAGTGACCATCGACGGCCGCTCCTATCCGCTCCCCGAGCCGTTCATGGTGATCGCCACCCAGAATCCGGTGGAACACCATGGTACCTATCCGTTACCGGAATCCCAACTCGACCGGTTCCTGCTCCGGCTCCGGATGGGCTACCCGGACCCGGCCAGCGAGCGCGAAATCCTGAGGAACTCCGAGGGACGGCTGCCGGCCGCAGCGCGATCGGTCCTCGACGCCGACGACATTACGCAGTTGCAGGGGCTGGCGCACCGCGTCACGGTGGACGAGTCCCTGGTCGACTATATGATGGCGATCGTCCAAAGGACACGAGAGCACGAATCGCTGTCGCTCGGAGTCAGCCCGCGCGGTGCCCAGGCTCTCTACCGGGCCACGCAGGCGCTGGCGGTCACCGAGGGCAGAGAGTATGCCATTCCCGACGATGTGAAGCGGCTCGCCGTTCCGGTGTTTGCACACCGGGTCGTGATCAACACGCGAGTGGCGCTCGCGCAGCGGACCACGGACGTGGCCGAGCGTATCCTGCAAGAGATCCTGACGCAGGTGGAAGTGCCGCTGTAGAAGCTTCTTGAAGGACGGGGCCAAGCAGCTCTGTCCACTCGCAAACAACGCTCAGGACAGAGGAGCCTGGCCCCGTCGGACCGGAAGCGGGCGAGCGTAGTGGGAGTTCAAGTTCATGCAAACTGCAATTATCGGCCTGCCGATGGTGGGCAAGACGTCGCTGTTCACGATTCTCACCGGCGTACACGAACAGACACGTGTCGGGTCCATGGAAACGCGCGTCGGCGTGGCAAAAGTGCCGGACCCGCGTCTGGAAGCGCTCGCGGCGGTTTTCCAGCCGGAGAAGATAACCCACGCGACGGTCGAGTACCTTGATTTTCCGTCCATTTCCAAAGAGGCCCTGCGAGATCCCGCGTGCATGGCCAGCCTGCGCGTGGTGGACGCGCTCGCGCACGTGCTGCGCGTGTTCGAGAGCGACGTGGTGCCGCACGAGAAGGGGTCGGTCGATCCCCTTCGCGATCTCCACGACGTCGAGACCGAACTGATTCTCAGCGACCTTGTCGTTGTCGAAAAGCGCCTGGAGCGGCTGGACAAGGACCGCAAGAAAATCAAGAATCCGGAGCTGGACCGGGAGTTCGAGCTGCTCGAACGAGCAAAGGCCGTGCTCGAAGCCAACCGTCCACTGCGTGAGATGGAGCTGAGCGCGGAGGAGGAGAAGCGTATTCGAGGCTTTCAGTTCCTGTCTCAGAAGCCGATGCTGTACGTGCTGAACATCGGCGAACAGGATACGGTGCGCTTGCACGAAATCGAAGCAGAGTACCGAGAGGGGCCGCTGAAAGGAATTCCGCACACCGCTGTCACCGCGATGTGCGGCAAGATCGAGGCAGAGCTGACGGAGCTGTCGCTCGATGAGGCCAGGGAGTACCTGTCGAGCTACGGCCTCAAGGAGCCGGGCCTCGAACGGATGATCTCGGCGACGTACAATCTGCTCGGTCTGATGTCGATGCTCACTGCCGGCGAGACTGAAGTGCGCGCCTGGACGATCCCGCAGAACACCCCGGCCGTGAAGGCCGCGGGCGCCATCCATACCGACTTCGAGAAGAAGTTCATCCGGGCCGAAGTCGTCAACTGGAAGGACCTGGTGGATGGCGACGGCTACGCAGGGGCTCGTGAAAAGGGCCGGCTGAAGCTCGAAGGGAAAGAGTATGTCGTCCAGGACGGCGATGTCCTGGTGATCCGCCACGGGTAAGAGACTTCACCGCGGAGAGAGCAGAGGGCGCAGAGAGACGGCAAGGACTACTATCGTGATCGTTGCGCAGAGCCAGGCAAACCAGTCACCAAAGCGAGTATAGAGCGTACGCTCGCCGATGTAGGAGTAGCTCCCGACCAGGGCCGCCTGCTCGTAGGACGGGAGCCGCTCGGAAATTCGGCCAGCGGGGTCGATGACGGTGGTGACGCCGTTGTTGGTAGCGCGGAGAATCCAGCGGCGGTTTTCGGCTGCCCGCATCCGGGCGATTGTCAAGTGCTGGTCGCGGGCGGCACTGCGACCGAAATAGCCGTCATTCGAGATGTTGACCAGAACCTCCGCTCCCGCTGCGGCGAAGCGCCGGACGAGGTGCGGGAAGACGGCCTCGTAGCAGATGAATGAGGCGATCCGATGTCCGTCTGCCTGAAAGACGACCAGCTCCTTACCGGGTTCGAAATCGCCTGCCTCCGACGTAATTCTGTTTACGAAGTCGAAGAACGGCGGGACAAACTCGCCGAAGGGGACAAGGTAGATCTTGTCGTACCGGCCGGCATACTGCCCATCCGGGCCGAGGAGAACGGCCGAATTCAGCGGAGCGCCCGCCGGAGTGTGGGCCACAGTCCCGAAGAGGAACCAGGTCCGGGAGAGGCGCGCGAGGTCCATGGTCCTGTCGCGAAACCCCGGATCGTCATAGAAGTAGAAAGGTGCGGGAACTTCCGGCCAGATCAGAAGCTTTGGCGCGGGCTTCCCAGCATTGAGAACTGCCTGGAGAGACACGTAGGCGAGGCGTTCCTGGGCCTCTGTGAGGGATTTGCTGGTCCAGTCCTCTGACTCCGAGGCATTCGGCTGGACGAGTACGGCCCGTTCGGCGCCAGGTTGCGCGTCCGGAAGCGCAGGCAAGAGATACAGGAGCGGCAGCGGGAGCAGCCAGAACAGTTCCCGGCGGCTGCGGCGCAAGGCGACCAGCGCCAGGGCGGCATTCATCATCACGAAGATGAAAGACAGGCCGTACACCCCGGTGACGGGCGCCAGGCGCATCGGAACGCTCATGTCGATGCCGGCATTTCCGAGGGTCTGCCAGGCGAAGCCGAGGGGTCCGTGGGTCGCCTCGATCGCCACCCAGAGCGCCGAAACGGCCGGCACGGCGTACCAGCTCCGCATGAGGAGACCCGCCGCCAGCGCGAACACGCCGAGGTGGACGGCCTTGGCCAGGCAGAACAGCAGAAACGCTCCCCAACTTCCGAACGTACCCATGCCACCGTGGACTTCGAGCACGAACTGAATCCAGTAGCAGACTCCGAACCAATAAACGATGCCCGCGCCCCAGCCGAGGAGGAAGCGGCGGCCGTGACGCGCTTCGCGTGCGAGTGCAACAAGCAGCGGCGCCAGCGCGACGGCTGCAAACAGAGCAACGTCGATTCCCGGGAAGGTCGAAATGAGCAGCGCGGCCGTGAGCAGCGCGAGCAGAGGGTTCAGCACGACGGCGCGCCGGCCTCCGTGCTCACGACGTCCGCCATGTAGGAACTCCGCACAAACGGCCCGCTGAAGACCATGCGGAAACCGTGCGCGAGACCGTAGTCACGCCACGCATCGAATTGTCGCGGCGCAATGTATTCCGCCACGGGGAGATTGCGGCGAGTGGGCTGAAGGTACTGTCCGATGGTTACGATGTCCACGCCGGCGCCGAGCAGGTCGCGGAGAAGAGCTTCGACCTCGTCCGGCGTTTCACCGAGTCCGGCCATCAAGCCGGACTTGGTCAGCAGGCCGGGCTTGTATTGATGGGCGAACTGGAGGACATCCAGCGAGCGTGCGTAGTCGGCTTGCGGGCGGACGCGGCGGTAGAGGCGGGGCACCGTTTCCACATTGTGGTTGAAGACGTCAGGGCCGGCGTCGAGGACGCGGGCGACCGCATCGAGATCGCCGCAGAAATCGGGCGTCAGCACCTCGATGCGAGCGGCGGGCAATGCGGCCCGGACTTCCCGAACGGTTTCGGCCCATTGGACGGCGCCGCCGTCGTGAAGATCATCGCGGTTCACGCTGGTGAGGACGACATAGCGAAGGCGCATCCGCGCGGCCATGCGGGCGACGTTGGCCGGTTCGTCCGGATCCAGATTGAACTCGTGTTTTCCGGGAGAACCTTTCGGCACGGAGCAAAATCCGCAACCGCGCGTGCACAGATTGCCGAGAATCATGAAGGTCGCCGTGCCCCGGTGGAAGCACTCATGGATATTCGGGCAGCGCGCGGATTCACAAACGGTGTGCAGGTTTAACGATCGTAGGCCCCGCTTGAGCGAGGTGACCGACGGAAAGCGGGTCTCGGACTTACGGAGCCAGTCAGGCAGACGGGGCCTCGCCGCGGCGGACGCGGCGATCTGGACCAGGGATTCCGGCACGCCTCAATATTTTCGCACGAGGGGTTTGAAGCCCGCCGCTTCCAGACCCTCGCGCATTCTTGTAATCGCGTCAGCATCAGCCACCGGTCCGACGAGCACACGGAACACAGGTTCGGTAGGATGCGGGGCAATGATACTCGGAAAACCCTTCTTCTTCAGGACGTCGGCCACGACTTCCGCTTCCGGGCGTTTGACGGCAGCAACTTGAAGGTAGGTCTTGCCGGGAACCGGCTCCAATTCGGAGACGGGCGGAGGAACCGTCCGTTTCGGTTGTGTCACGGTCGGAGGTTCCGGCTGCCGCTGGGCCACGGTGGGCGCAGCCTCGGCCGGCGGTGATGCGCGCGTCGGAATCGGCTGGTCGGGAAAGGAGGAGACGGAGCCGGCGGGCGCTTTGGGCGCCTCTGGCTGGGTAGCCATAGCGGCAGACGGGCCAGCGCTCCGCCCGAGGACATAGCCCATGGTGAAGAACACCCCGAGCAGGATGACCACGATGAAAAAAATGCTGAGCAACTGCTTGTTGCCGAGCATTACTTCGAACTCTCCGTCCTGGTTCTTTAACATAGAGCTTCCTTCGAGGGTACTCCAACAGCACCCGGAGGTTCAGTTGGGCCGCTGGCCTTATGACTGTGCCGGCCGCTCGGCGGCTTTCACAGCCTTGTCGAGCATGGCGTTGATCGACGAGAAGATGTCGATCGGAATCGGGAAGACCACCGTAGTGTTCTTCTCCTGGCCGATCTCGACCAACGTCTGCAGATAGCGCAACTGGATGGCGGCCGGCTGCTTCTGGATGAGCTCCGCGGCCATCGCCAGCCGTTCGGCGGCGAGGTACTCGCCTTCGGCGTGAATGATCTTGGCACGGCGCTCGCGCTCGGCCTCGGCCTGGCGCGCGATGGCGCGGATCATCTGCTCCGGCAGGTCCACCTGTTTCACTTCAACCATGGTCACTTTGACGCCCCACGGCTCGGTGTGCTGATCCAGGACTCCCTGAAGCCGGACATTGAGCTTTTGCCGCTGGCTGAGGAGGTCGTCCAGTTCCACTTCGCCAAGCACGCTACGGAGGGTCGTCTGAGCGAGCTGGGAAGTGGCATAGCGGAAGTTCTCGACTTCGATGACCGCCTTGGTCGGATCGATCACTCGGAAGTAGATCACGGCGTTGACCTTGACGGTGACGTTGTCGCGGGTGACAAGATCCTGAGGCGGGACCTCGAGCGCCTCCAGCCGAAGCGAGACTCGTACGATTCGGTCGATCGGCGCAAAGACGAGGATGATGCCCGGACCCTTGGGTTTGGGCAGGACGCGGCCGAGCCTGAAGATGACGCCACGCTCATATTCGGCGAGGATCTTGATGGCGGAAAGCAGGTACAGGACGACGATTACCAACGCGATGATGGTCGGGTCGAGCAGCATGGCAACCTCCCGAAGTTTCTATTTGGGCTCCACTTTGAGGATCAATCCTTCGATGGAAACAACTCGGACGCGGGCGCCGGCCTCCAGCGGGCGGGTAGACTCGGCGTCCCAGAATTCTCCATGAACGAAAACTTTTCCGGACGGCGCCAAAGGCGTGTGGGCGACGCCCAGCTCTCCGACCATCCCGGCCGTGCCCGTTACGACCTTGCAGGCACGGGCGCGCAAGATGAGTGTAAGGAGAAAGACTGTGATGAGAGTAAACGGAAGAGCCAACGCGATGGCCGTGCTCAGATGAACACGCATCTCGGGGAGCGGGCTGTCGACGAGCAGCACGGCGCCAAGGACCATGGCGACGGCGCCCCCGGCGCCGAGAATTCCGTGAGATGCCAGCTTGGCTTCGAGGACGAAGAGCGCTACCGAGAGGACCAGAAGCGCAACCCCAATCCAGTTGATTGGGAGTACGGACAAGGCCGATAGCCCGAGCAGAACCAGAATGCCTCCCGCCACTCCCGGCAGAATCAGGCCGGGCGAGCTGAATTCGATATAGACGCCTAGTGCGCCGAGCACGAGCAGCACTAAGGCGATGTTCGGATCGCTGATCGATTTCACCAGGCGCTCGCGGCGGTTAAGTTGATAGTTTTCGACGGTGGCGCCGGAGAGCTTCAATGCCTGTTTGCGGCCATCGAATCGGGTAATCTCCCGCCCGTCCAGCGTGGCGAGGAGCGCCGCGTCGTTCTTGGCGACGAGATCGATCAGCTTGTTTTCGAGGGCTTCCCGTTCAGTGAACGACTTGGCCTCCAGGACAGCTTTTTCCGCCAGCGCGGCGTTACGGCCTCGCTTTTCGGCGAGGCTGCGAAGGGATGCGGCGGCGTCGCTTTCCACCTTTTTTCGCATGGTGGGGTCCAACTCCCGGCCAAGAACGACCGGGGAGGCCGCACCGGTATTGGTACCGGGCGCCATGGCGGCGATGTCGCCGGCCAGCAGGAGGAAGAAGCCGGCGGAGGCCGCCCGGCCACCGCTGGGTGTCACGAACGTCACCACGGGAACCGGCGAGGCCACGATCTTCTCGATGGTCTCCCGGGTCGCATCCATCAGCCCGCCGGGCGTGTTGAGCCGGATCAGGACTACGGCGGCGTTTTCGGTCTTGGCGCGGTCGAGGGCGTGAGAGACGATGTCGACGGTGACGGGGTGAACGACAGAGTCGATATCGACAGTGAGGACCACGGGGGCGCCGGAGGCGACCTGTCCGGCGACAAAGGCGAGCAGCCCGATGGCGGATATCCGCATCAAACCATCCTCACTATATCACCGCGGGAGTGAGAAGGCACGGAAAACCGATAGTACGCCAAATGTGTGTGGCCAGAATTTGGAGGCGCGGATCGGACTCGAACCGATGATCGCGGTTTTGCAGACCGCTGCGTTAGCCAGCTTCGCCACCGCGCCGTGATTACCATCGTAGCTCATGTCATGCAGCCTCGATCAGTCCCCGCACGCCCCAGATGTGATCCGCGACGCCCGCCACAGACTTAGCTCACTACCGAAAACCGCAAAGAAGCCGGTGTTGCCCGGCGGTGGCGAAGGCCACTAGAATGAGAGGTCTGCCAGTAGATCCGATGCTGCTTCAGCGGAGTTTACTTACTTCTTCTGCCCGTGTTTCGGCTGCCTTGCCGGAGCGACATCCCGCGGGTCCCGGAGCGTTGGTCTGACATGCGTCCCGCTTCCCTCCGGTTAGGCCTTGTCTTGGAATTTCTGCTAGCGATTCTCGCCGTGTTCGTCCTGTGGGGGCAGGTCGGGGGCCAGGAGCATTTGGATTACATGCCATGGTACTGGAAGCTTGTTCCCGCGCTGGGTTTGGCGTTTGCAGCGGTACAGGCGACGGCGGCGGCCCTCGAAGCCGAGAACCCCTGGAACCGCAAGACCCTGACGTGGCTGGCGGCCGTGGCGGCGTGGATGGTCTTGATAGGCGCCGTCACCTACTACTATCACGTGACGGAACCCGTGGAGGAGGAAGAGGAGGCAGCAATCGAAAGCGCCCGCCAGTTATGAGCGCACCGAACACAGATCACGAAACCGGCCACTGGCGTAACGAAGGATATCCGTGGACAATCGAGTACCCTCGCGCGCTGATGGACCGCATCCGTTCGGCGGCGCTTGACGGGTTCTTCCGGATCCCCCGCGGGGGCGTCGAAGTCGGTGGGGTGCTGTTCGGCAACCGGAATGGCAAGTTGATCCGCATCCAGGCGTTCCGCCCGTTAGAGTGCGAGTATGCGACCGGCCCTTCGTTCGTGTTGTCCGAAAAGGACCGCCGGAATTTGAAGGAACTACTCGCCGGCGCCGGCAGCGACCCGGAACTGGCTGGCATGGTTGCCCTCGGCTGGTACCACACGCGTACGCGAAGCGAGGTCTTTCTGTCTGAGGCCGACATCGAGATCTACGATCAGTTTTTCCCCGAGCCGTGGCAGGTTTCGTTGATCGTGCGTCCGGAGAGGATCAAACCGACCCGGGCTGGTTTCTTCCTCCGCGAGAACAACGGAAGCATGCGCGGCGAATCAAGTCCACAGGAGTTCATCTTAGAGCCGTCGGTCAGGCAGGCACGGCCGTCGGCTGCGGCGGTTGAGGATGACGGCAGGGCCACGGTGCCGGAGGAGGAATCCGATCTGCCAGCGTTGCACCGGCCCGAGAGCCGGCAGTGGCCGGACTGGTTGATCTTTACGGCGGCCCTGCTGCTGTTTCTGGCCGGAGCAGGGTTGTTGTCGTCATCATGGTGGCCGAAATCGGCGGCGCCGTTGTCCTTGCGGCTGATCGACCACTCTGGCCAGCTCGAGGTACAGTGGGCCCAGTCCGCGGACGAGGCCCGCGATGCCGAGAGCGGCTCACTGGAGATCATTGACGGGGAGAAGCGGACCCGGCTCGAACTGACCGGCGGGCAACTTCGCCTGGGCAGTCTGACATACGAGCGACGGTCAGGAACGGTCTACGTGACGCTGCGGGTGAGGCGCGCAGGCAAGGACGCGAGCGAGGCGTACGCACAATTTGTGGGAGAAACCATGGAAGAGGCTCCCCCCTGGCCGAAGAACTTGGCCCCGTCCGTTCCGGAGTAAGTCGCCGAGGTTCTTTCGGCCTATTTTGAGCCGCGCTCGCCCAAGTTCCGGATCCTGCTTTCGTAAGGCTCCAAGGGAGGCAGCCCGGGGAGCGGCGGCACCTGATACCAGTACGCAGTGGCGCAGACATCCATGGGCGCCTCGAAGTTCCGCCATTCACGGTCCTTGCCGTCAAAGTCCGAGGGATCGAAGCGACGGTGTCCATTCACCAGCTCCGGATAGTCGCGAGCAGAAAGTTTCCGCAAGTCCTCCACCGTCGCGCCGGCCATCTGCTGTAAGGTGACGCGGATGCCCTTGCGGAAATACACCGTGTCGGGGATGTGATAGCGATAGAAACCCCAAACCCCGTCCTCTTTCTCCGAGAGCAGACAGCCCTGGTACTGGTGGCTGAACTTCCCCAAACCCCACGCCGATCCGACCAGGTCCTCCGTTCCGGTTCCGACCATAGTCGGGAACTCCCGATCGTCATCAACAAAGATCTTCAGTTCGCCCTCACCGAACCAGAACGGCTCGCCGTAGGGAGAAACAGGGCGGATGCCAACGTTGCTTCCGAGGTATCTGCCTTCTCCTTCGATCCGAGGGAGAATTTCGAAGTCCCGTTTTGGAGTTGTGGGGTTCTCCCGACGGTAGCTCGCGAGAAAATAGGCGAGCTTCTCTGGGTGCTTATCGCCGACGGTCGCTTCGATGTCATAGAAGAAATCCGGAACGTCTACCGGCGCTTGATTCTCGACAACAACGCGAGCGCTCTTCTTGAACGGCATCGGGACGAAGGAGTTGAAGGACCTGGCTTCTGGATTGGAAAAAAGTGCCGACTCGAACTTGACCTGGCGGGCGAACGGGATTCCGAAGAAATCCTGTAGCGGTGCCTGGACGGCAGGCTGTTCGGAGCCGTCCCAGTAGATGCGAACCACCATTCCACGAAGGAACTCGGTTTTGCCTCGCAGCGTGCACCATATTCTCCGAATCGTTCCGGGGCCCGTCACATCCGCAAGAACGACGGTTTCGCCCGCCTTGATTGCACGAGACGGAGCTCCCTTGCGGCCCTCGTTGGCTTTGCCGCCTTGGCCTCTGATGCCGCCGGGATTCTCGAATGAGTACCACCTGGTTTCGACGCCAGGCGGCAGGTCATACAGATTCTGCGAAGGTGCCAGGACCGGAAAAGCGAGCAGGAATAGCAGGGTAGTAGATATTCGACGAGTCATGTGCATTTCAAGTTTACCGACTTGCGAAGTCGCAGGCGCGCTTCTACCGCTGATAGGAACGCTGGTTGCCGCGCCCTTCCAGGCTCAGCTCGCCGCTCGGGTAAAGCCTCACGACGGAGTACGCGTTGGCATCCGGCGCCGGTCCTTCGACCATCGCCGACAGCGTGCAGTAATGGATTCCGCCAATCTCGCCGTACGCTCCGGTGTGTTCGTGTCCCTGGAACACGGCGAGCACTTTGCCGGATTGTTCGAGGATGCTCCGAACCTCGGCGGCGCTACGGATGCCGAACGGCGGTCCCACGTCGAGCCGCTGATGGACGAACACCACGGTCTTACGGTCCGTCTTCGACAGGTCGGTGCGAAGCCAGTCGCGTTCCTCGGGCGGTATCTCGGAGTCCTCCCAATCGAAGTTGTTCGCTCCGTAGGGGACGCCGTCGGCGCGAAAGCAGGCATCGAGAACGACAAAGTGAAAACCTCTGCGGTTGAACGAATAGTGGCCCGTGCTCCCACCGGTTGCCGCGTGGAACTGGGCTTTCGTAAGCGTCGACACGCAGTGGTTTCCGAGGACGTAGTGAGTATCTTTCCGGAGTCTGCGAAGCTCGGTGAGGATTCGCTTCAAGTAACCGGTCTCGGTGGGCACATCCGGCGCTTGATCGATGCAGTCGCCAAGTTCGACCAGGAAATCCACACGGGTCTCCTCGAACCAGGCGAGCGCCTCGCGCAATTTCGCGATTGTGTCGCGGTAATGGCGTGAGCCGGCAGGCGGCTTGTCGGCGTAGTGCAGATCGGTGACAGCGGCGAAGGTGACAGAAGGAGCCGGTTCCGAATCGGCAGCCCCCATCCCGGATGTCAAAGACAGCGCGCCGCCGCGAAGCAGCGTTCGACGGCTGAGTCGCGTGCTCTTCTCGTGCATATCGCAGCCATTGTCGCTCAATACGCCCGTGGCGATGGAGGACTATAATCACCCTGTTAGGCTCGCTTTGGTCGCTCTTTACGCACTGACTGTTTTTCTCTCGGCCTTCCTGCTCTTTCAGGTGCAGCCGATGATCGCCAAGATGATCTTGCCGTGGTTCGGCGGATCGTCAACGGTCTGGAGCACCTGTATGCTCTTTTTCCAGACCGCACTGCTGCTTGGCTACCTCTATGCTCATGGACTGCGGCGCTGGCTTGGGGCGCGCACGCAGGCTGTATGCCATGGTGTGCTGCTGGCGGGCAGCCTGGCTGTTCTGCCGGTGATCCCCGCGACGTGGTGGCGAAACGGGTGGGAGGGCAATCCGTCGTGGAAGATCCTTGGGCTTCTCGCCGCTACGGTCGGTCTACCGTACTTCCTGCTCTCTGCGACGAGCCCGCTGCTGCAATGGTGGTACGCGCGGACGCACGCCGGCGCAGTTCCGTACCGGTTGTTCGCGCTTTCGAATCTCGCTTCTCTGGCGGCCCTTCTCAGCTACCCGGTCCTCGTGGAGCCGAACCTCAGCACCCGCCGGCAGGCCATTGTTTGGTCCGTGGCGTACGCCTGTTTCGCCATCCTGTGTGGAGTGGCAGGATGGCTCAGCGCGCGGCGGAAGGCTGAGGGACCTGCGTCAGGAGAGGCAGCCGGCGAGTCCGCTCCGAAGCCCAGCGTCTGGGATCGGCTGTTCTGGGTAGCGCTCGCCTTCTGCGCGTCCACCCTGCTGCTGGCGATGACCAACCAACTCACGCACGACGTCGCCGCCGTCCCCTTCCTCTGGATTCTGCCGTTGAGTGCATATCTGTTGACCTTCGTCCTCTGCTTCGAGGCGCCGCGGATTTATTGGAGGCCCGGTTTCTATGCGCTCCTCATCCCGGCGTTCGGCGTAAGCACCTGGATGTTGCGCAAGGGCTCGGCCGGACTCGATGTGATTCCGGCGGTCTCGGTCGTCGTCAGCGCCCTGTTTGTCTTTTGCATGGTCTGCCACGGCGAGCTGGCGCGAGCCAAGCCGCATCCGCGTCACCTGACGGAGTACTACGTGATGGTATCGCTCGGGGGAGCGGCGGGCGGTGTGTTTGTCGGGCTGGTGGCGCCGAGCCTGTTCAACGGGTACTACGAACTGCCGATCGGGCTTGTCCTGTGCGCCCTGATGGCAGTGATCGTGCTGTTTGTCGAGTACCGCCGGTTTCTTGAAACACGTTTTGGCATGGTATGTGCGCTTGCGCTGACGGTGGCCCTTGGCACTAATAGCGGAATAGTCATAGTGGGCGTTCAGGCGACGCTGCGAACCTACCGGATCGCGAAACGGAACTTCTATGGGACGTTGCGCGTACGGGAATTCGATAATAACGACGGCTATGGAGTTCGACGCGAACTGGTACACGGAGGCATTAGTCACGGCGAGGAGGCCCTGTTCGCACCGTACCGGCAGATGCCCGGGACATACTACTGTCCCGAAACCGGCGCCGGACGGGTATTGACCGCGGGCCAGAACAAGGGCGCGCGCCGGATCGCCTTAGTCGGTCTTGGGCCGGGTGCGCTGGTTGCTTACGGCAAGGAGAGCGACACGATCCGGATTTACGAGATAAACCCGCTCGTCGTGCAGCTTGCGAACGACGAATTCTTCTATCTTCGAGATACGCCCGCGCGGGTGGAGACGGTGTTCGGCGACGCCCGGCTTTCACTCGAGCGCGAGCCGGACCAGAACTTCGACGTGCTGGCGATTGATGCTTTCTCCAGTGACTCGATTCCTGTGCATCTGCTGACGCGGGAAGCCTTCGCCATCTACTTGAGGCATTTGAAGCCGGGCGGCGTTCTCGCGATCCACATCTCGAACCGGTACGTCGATCTTCGGCCGGTCACCGAGCGGGCCGCACGTCAATTCGGCCGGGTCGCACTTCTCTTCGATTACCACGCCCCGAAGGACGACCCACTCTGCTTCAGCGCCTCCTGGGTGTTGATCGTGGACGACGTCGCGCGGAAAACGTTCAGCGAGGCCCTGAGCGTGGGGAAACCAATAAAGCCATATCCCCGCTTCCGGCTCTGGACCGACGATTTCTCGAACCTGTACAGTGTGCTGGATTGAACCACGGAGGTGATAGTTGAAGTGCGTCGTTCGAATCTCGGCGAGGGCCGGTCTGCCGGCGGTCGCCCTCATGTTCTTTCACGGAGCGGCCCTCGGGGGAGTACACTCCCCACGAGTCGTCTCCGAACATGTGCCTGACACGTTCAGCCTGGCCGACTACCGGAACTACCCGGCGTGGCGAAACCTCCAGGGCCAGGAACTGGCGCTCGCCGCCTGGAAGGCGTTCGTGAGCAGGGAGACCGGCGTGGCTCACTTCCAGCCGATCCGTGAGGGCCCGGATCCGATCGATTGGGAGTTTCGCATGATCCGTGACCCGATCAAGATGCTGAACACGTACGGGCACGGTTTCTGCGGCGCCTTCGGCCCGACGACGGCCGGACTGTTCGAAGGCCTCGGATTCAAGCAAGGGAGAGCCGCACAGATCCCCGCTTGTAACCACAACGTCACCGAGGTCTGGTATGACGGCGCCTGGCACTACTTCGACACGGACCTGCGCGGCGTGATCTTCCGGCGCGACGGCAAGACGATTGCGTCCATCGAAGAAGTGCGGGAGCAACCGGACCTCTGGACGAACCCGTCGCGGAAAGTTGAGCCGTTCTTTCCGGATGATCCGCCCGACCTTCAGGTGTATGCACGCACCTTTAAGGAGCAGCCGGCGGGTTACCGTTACCGGTGGTTTATGGGGGGCTCCACCATGGATTATCGCCTACGGAAAGGAGAGAGCCTCACCCGCTGGTGGAGGCCGCAGGGAGGGCGATGGTCACACCAGGAGGAGGACGCCGAGACGGACTTCTTCCGCAAACTCATCCTGAAGCCGCCATACGGAGCGAAAAGCAATCACCCGAATTTCAGCGTTTGGACACATGGAAACGGGCTGTTCGAGTATGCCCCCGTGCTGAAGAAAGGATCCGGCGATTTCGCCGACGGCGTCTTTGACGCACGAAACGTGGAGCTCATCGACAACGGGCTGACGCTGGCGAAAGACGGCGAAGGCGAGGCGGTTTTCGAGGTGCTCAGCCCGTACGTTATCGTCCCGCTGGTTGGCGACCTCGATAACCGGGGCGACGACCGTGAGGCGTCGGTTGTAACGTTTACGAACCAGGGGCAGGTTCGGGTTTCCCTATCGCTCGATTTCGGCCGGTCGTTTCGCGAAATTAAGGCGCTGAGCGACGGCGGCGCCACGACCCTGGATCTCGCCCGGCACCTTCGTGAACGTTATCAGTATCTGGTGAAGTTCACGCTGAGCGGAAAACGCGGAGAGGCGGTCTTGAACTCGCTCGCCATCCGGACCTGGGTGCAGGTGGCGCCCATCTCGTTGCCGCGCCTCATGAAGGGCGTCAACCACCTCGAATATAAAACCCGCGACCAGCGTGGCTTTGCCTCCACGCCATGGATGCAGATTCCGAACATGGGCGACCAGGAGGAGATGAGCCGGTACTGGGTCAGGCCTCCGGCGGATTACGATCCGGCCCGAAGGACGCAGCGGCTGAAGGGCGAAATGGAGCTTGCATTTCACGCTCCGCCCGGTCGCGAGATCCAATGGGTCAGCCTCGGCGGCTTTTTTCAGTCCCACCAGAGCGAAGACGCGCCGAAGACGGCGAATGAGATCTGGTACGCGGAAGGCGACTCCACGGCCTGGAAACGGGTGCATCGTGCTTCGATTCCCACGTGGCACTCGCACTGGCACTACGCCTACGACACGGATGTCGTGCTCGATCGGCCCTCCGCAACGATGCGCGTACGCTATGTCGGCAATCCCGGCGTGAACGGCGTGCGAGTCAATCTGCACTCCGTCGCTCCTGTGGAAGCGAGAGACAGTTCCGTCGTCATAACTCATTGCTACCGGATGAGCGGCCGCGAAGTAGTCCGAAAGTTCAGTTTCGACGAGCCGAACCGGTACACGATCGACTGTCCGTCGGAGCCGGAAGACATCTACATCAAGCTTGAAGTGCCGAGCGACAGCGGCCGCTCAGCCGGCGCTGGGCGATAGCAGAATCACCGTCGCTTTGCCGTGTTTCGGCACGGTGATGCGCAGTGTATCTCCCTCGCGGCGTAGCTCTACGTCTGTGGACTCGTCGAGATCCACAGCCGTTACACGCGCAGTCTTCATCGAGGCCGCGTCCGGGAGGCGGCATACAACCTCAAGATCGATGTTGAAACCCTCACCCTTCCGCAAATGCCTCCAGGCCGACACCATGGTGATCATCACACTGCCGTTCTTGAGGCGGAAGATGTTGCCTTCGGTGTTGCGCGGCAGTTCGAGCGCTTCGGGATGGAAGATCCATTTCTTGTCACGGAGACTTGCGATGAACGGCCGGTACTTCTTCGCGAGGTCGCGACTTTGTGCGATCTCTTGGCCGGTTAGCGACGCGCCCCGGCGCCGCGTCAGTCTCAAGTTCGTGTCGAGCATTCCGTAGCGCAGGCAGTGGAGATACATCATCTCGGCATTTCCTCCGTCGGCTTCCAAGATCATGACGTGCCGGTTCAGGCCGAGGTAGCTCTGGGCGGTAATCCAGGCCGGACTGTCTTCTCGCGGCGCGTCCTCCATCGTCATGATGCCGTCCAGTCCGCGGGTACTCACAACAGTCACCGGCTTATTCGCCGTGATCCACATGCCGCTGCTTCGCAGCAGCGGCCGGACGTGGTCCCGCATGAGCCGCTGGAACATGAACTCGGGGTAGTAGGCGGGCTTGTTGTTGACCATGGTGATTCCGTCTTCGTGGGCGAAATCGAACATATAGCTCCGCCCGTAGACATCCCAGAAGAAGCCTGCCGCCTCAGGGTAAGCCGTCACCATGTCTTTTGCCTGCTGAATCATGTGCCTGCCGAACGGAGTCGCCGGGTCGGCATTCATCAGCCAGCAGGCGCGCTTGTCCGGATACTTGTCGGCGCGGAACGCCCCCACCGGCCTTCCCGCCTCCGATTTCGCCACGCTCTCGGGGAATTTCTCGGTCGCGTACCAGTGCTCCGCTTCGGTCACGTTGTAGTACAGGAAAGTGCCGATGCCGAACTCCTTTGTGAGCCGGCAATGTTCGGCGATCTTCTCCCGGCTCAGCGTGGTGTTGTCCTGCGGATGGGATGCGTTGGTCCATTTCTCGACGCCTGGCTCGGGAATCATGAGCCCGTACCATGGGAAATGGCCGTGGAGCTCCTCCCACAGCGAACCGCGGTCCCTTTTGTCGGCGTACGCAGCTCGAATCTCTTCCTGGGTCAACGTGTCCCGCATCATCGGGTAGCCGGAGACGAAGGCGCCGTCCCATTGATCGAAGCCCGGATCCGGATCGAAGTAATCGCGATATTTCTCGTAGACCCAGCCGAGCGCGGGCCGCCAGTCCGCCGGGTGGACGGAGACGAGGAGACTGACTTCGACATCCTTCTTCGCTCGTGCGCCGAGGTATTCATTGACGACCTGGAAGTACGGGCGTTCACGCGCCGGGTACTGGCGTGAATTCCAGTGGAAGTCGGAGCCGGCGCCGGTGCTCGAGAGGAAACGTATGCGGACCGCGGGAACCTCGAACGGCGAAGTGAACGAAATCGCGCGCTTGTCGCGTTTCGAGTAGAACACCATCATCGGGATTGTGGTTCGCCAGCGGCCCTCGCCGACCGCTCCGGAAGTGGACTGCCCGTAGTCGATGGAGAAGGGAATCCATGGCTTGACAGAAAACGGCGCGTCGGCAATCGGCGCCCAGGCATCGTAAGTTCCGAGGGGCAGCGGCGCGAACTGGACCACGCGGATCGTCCGGTCCGCGCCCGAGGTCTTGCGCACGCGCACGTCCCAGCGGAGATGATCGTCCGATACCCGGAACGTTTCCATCACCACGAACTCGGCGCCCGGGTAGCGTTTGCTGAACGAGAGGATAGCCGCGCCGCCGTCCTGCGACTCCAGCGCGGATACAGTGCCGGGGTCGCTGAGGTCGGAGAACTCGCGGTCCCGCAGCTCGTCGAAGAGGATCAGCCCCGCGATGCGGTCACCGATCTCGAAGTCGATGCCGGTGTTGCCGTCGGTGTCGGAGGTGGCCCGCCGCAGCGACTGGCGGCAGTAATCGACGTTGCCGGTCTTGTCGAGCATACGGACAACCGTGCCGGAGCCCCGGTCCACGGCAATCTCAAACGAATCATTCCCCGCGACCCACAATTCGCCGGCCATCTTCGAGTACGTTGCGCCTGGAACGTGCGTTGGAAGGAAGAGGAGAAAGATAAGGATCAATAGCGGTCGTTGCATGGGGGTATTGTATCGGCCGGAATGACATAATGGGGGCGTGACCGCGGCCATTGAGACCAGCGGAATTACAAAGGTTTTTCGACCGTTATTCCGCCGGGGGGAAATCCGCGCGGTCGAAGACGTCTCTCTGCGGGTCGAGCCCGGCACGACGTTCGGACTTCTGGGGCCGAACGGAGCAGGGAAGACGACTTTCGTGAAGATGCTGCTCGCGGTCGTCCACCCGACCTCGGGAAGTGCTCGCATCCTCGGCCGCGACGTCCGCGAAGCCGAGAGCCGCCGCCCGATCGGCTACCTGCCCGAGAATCATCGTTTTCCCGCCTACATGACAGGCGCCAGCATGCTGGATTTCTTTGGGGCGTTGTCCGGCATGGACCGGCAGGACCGCAGAAAACGAATACCCGAGTTGTTGGAGGCGGTGGGACTGAGCGCGTGGGGCGGTGTGCGATTGCGAAAGTACTCGAAGGGCATGCTTCAGCGGCTCGGCCTGGCGCAGGCGATGCTTCATTCGCCTTCACTGCTGGTATTGGACGAGCCTACGGACGGAGTGGATCCGATCGGGCGCAGGGAAATCCGGGACATCCTGCAACGGCTGGAAGAACGGGGCGTAACGATCTTCATCAATTCGCACCTTCTAGCTGAAGTTGAGCTTCTCTGTCGCAACGTGGCGATTCTCCATCGCGGCCGGCTCGCGTTAACTGGAAAAGTGAAGGACCTAACGGAAGGTGGGGGCTATCGTGTGACCGCCGTGAACGTTCCGGAACTGCTCGTCGAGGAGCTGCGCCGAAAGGCTTCGGCATGCGCTGCAAGGGACGGCCTGTTCGAGTTCCAATATGCGACGCGGGAAGCGGCCAACGAGGCAGTGGATGCGTTGCGAGCGGAGCGGTGCGACATTGAGGCAATCGCGCGAACCGTAAGCACGCTCGAAGAAGTGTTTGTGAGGACCGTGAGTGCGTAACGGAACCGCTGGAATGGCGCTGGTCGGGGACACGTTCCGCGAGGCGTTCGCGCGCCTCGTGTTTTGGGGATTCTACGGTCTCTCGACGGCGCTGATTCTGTTTTTCCTGTTCATTCTGAAAATCGACATCATCGAGGGCGCCCGGGCAACCGTCTCGCTGTTCGGTCAATCGAGCGGCAGGGCGCGGGAAGTGGACGAGCTCGTGCGCGGATTGCACGCCGGCATTGCGACGTTCCTATACACGTGGGGCATGGCGCTTGCGGTCTTTGCCTCATCGGGACTGATTCCGACGATGTTGGAAGCGGGACGGATCGAGACGCTGCTGTCGAAGCCGGTGCCGCGTTACTGCATTCTGTTGGGGCGCTACGCCGGCAACCTGCTGGTGGTGGCCGTCAATATCGCCTATCTCGTACTGGGGGTGTGGCTGATCCTCGGCTGGAAAACTGGGGTCTGGCGTCCCGGTTTTCTGTGGACGATCCTGACCGCGACGTTCATCTTCGCCGTGTTGCTCTGTCTCATCGTGCTGGTGAGCGTGCTGTTCGAAAGCGCCGCACTTACGGCGATGGTCGCCTTCGGCCTGATGTTGATGAGCCCGGTTCTCGCACAGACGAAGCTGGCCGAGCGGCTGCTCTCGTCGGAATGGACCAGGGCGCTTTGGAAGGGCCTTTACTACATAGTGCCAAAGGTGTTCGACCTCGGGAGGATGACGCTCGACCTCGTGATGGGCAAGTCTATCCAGACGTGGATGCCGGTCTGGAGTTCGGCGTTGTTCGGCCTGGCGGCCCTGGCGGCCGGTCTGGTGCTGTTCTCACGGAGGGATTATTGATGCGGTTTCGGGCCATTTCGTGTCTTCTTTTGCTCGGATTTGCGCTCGCGGGTTGCCGGTCCCGGGCACCCGAGACCGTGAAGATCGACGAAGGGCTGGCGAAGCTGGTCCCGCAGGATGCCGTGATGCTGGCAGGAACGCGGATGGAGGAGGTGCGCGCGACCACTGCGTACAAACTCTGGGGCAACGATGCAGATTCTCCCGCAATCGACCGGTTCGCTCGCGATACCGGTTTCGATCCCAGGAAGGACATCCGCGAGCTGCTCGTCGCATCGGATGGGGAGGACACCGTCTTCCTCGCACGCGGCGCCTTCGCTCCTGCAAAGCTCGAACAACTGCTGGCAGAGCAGGGCGCCCGCAAGTCCACTCACCGGGGGCAAACGGTGATCAACAACGGCGAGTGGTCGGTCGCATTCCTCGACACAACAACCGCCGTTGCAGGTGGCACCCTGGCGGTCCAGAGCAGCATTGATCGGCGGCTGCAGGGCGGCGGAGGCATTCCGGCGATCCTTGCGGGGCGGATGAAGGCGATCCCGAAGGACAGCCAGTTGTGGATTGTCACCTTCGGGTTGAGCCCGGCGCTTGCGAGGGCGATTCCGGAGCGGGGAAATATGTCCAACCTCCGCCGCCTCCTCTCGATGGTCGAGAGCGCGTCGGCCGGAGTCGATCTCAGATCGGGCTTTAGTCTGAATGCGGACGCGGTCGGCCGGACGGCGGAGGACGCGAAGTTCATCCACGATGCCTTTCGGGGGCTGGTCGGGATGGGCAGGCTGACGGTTCCGGACAACGAGCCGGAGATGCTCAGGTTCTACGATGCAATCGGGATAACCCAGAAGGAGCGGACGGTGCGGGTCCAGGCTGCCGTCCCGATGGATGTGCTCGAGAAACTCGCTGCGAAAATGAGGCCGCGTGCGAGTTCGAAATGACAAGACGGCCCGGGCAGGTGCAGGCCTGATTCTGCTGTGGGCGGCACAACTCGTGGCGCAGTCTCCGGCCACCACGGGTTCCATTCAGGTCATCGTCACCGATAGCACGGGCTCGTTCGTCGCCGGTGTACGGGTCACAGCCAGTCAGGAGGCGTCGGGGGCATCGCGGTATGCAGAAACGGACTCCCGAGGCGAATTACGCTTCTTCGGACTGTCGATTGGCAAGTATACGTTGCGTCTCGAGAAAGAGGGCTTCGCCTCAGTTTCGGTGGCCCCGTTCGTGGTTTCGATCGGGCAGACGGCGGCTCACAGAATTCAGATGGACCCCGCCCCGGTGATCGAGCGGGTCGATGTGAATGAAGCGCCCGAGGCGGTTCAGGTGACAGCAACCACCGCTGCCGTCGCGCTTGGCTACGACCGGATCGAAGAGGCGCCGAACCGGAACCGGAATTACCTAAGTTTCGTTCTGACCGCGCCCGGCGTCGCGCCGTCGGGAACAGCGGGCACGCCGCGGCCCGCCGCCGGAGCGCGCAGCGCCCTGCCCGACAGCGGTTTTGTCTTCGCAGGCATGCGGGGACGGAATAACAGCCTGCTGATTGACGGCGTCGACAACCGTGACGAAACTACCGGCGGAAACAGGGTGGCGATCGGTCTCGAAATGGTGCAGGAGTTCCGCGTCTCCGGAACCGCGATGTCGGCCGAGTTTGGCGGCGCTGCGGGCGGCATCATGAACGTAGTCACGCGATCGGGAGCGAACATCCGGCACGGCGACGTGACTTTCTTCAACCAGAACGATCGGCTCAATGCGAGGAACCCGGAGTCTCTCAGCGTCAGCCGCCCACGTTTCCGGAAGTGTCAACCTGGAGTCTCGACGAGCGGCCCGATCCGGCGCGACCGTACTTTCTTTTCGACTGCACTTGAGCAGGAGTGGGAGTCGGGCGATGAGTGGTCCGACGCTCCGGAGGATGCAGTCGAAGTGATCAATACGGCGTTGGCCCGACCCGAATTCTCTGGCGCTGCGGTCCGACGGGTCTTTCGAGGGCTGTTTCCAGCGAGCGGGGCGGGTACCGAGTTCTCGTTCAAGGCGAACCATCTGGCGAGCGAGCGGCACAGCTTGACGGCGCGCTATGCGTTCTCACGAGGCAGGGGTTCCGGTGACGTGCTCGGCGCGGAGAATTTCGCCGACCGCTCGGCGCGGGGCAGCAGCCTGACGCGGGACCACTCCCTAGTGGCGAGCTGGATCGCCGTACCGGGACCGAATCTGGTCAGTGACCTGCGAATCCAGGTAGCGCGGCGCGGCGTCGAACTGACGCCGAACGTTCGAGGGGCGATGCTGGAGATCCCCGGTTTGCTGACGCTGGGCCAGGGCTATCGTCTCGATGCAGACCGGACCGAGGATCACTACGAGGTCGTAGAGGGCTTGTACTTCACGCGCGGGATTCACCAATGGAGTCTCGGGGGAAGCGTCCATGCCGTCCGGGCGAGCGCCCGTCTCGCGGACAGGTTCGGTGGCGTCTTCGTATTTCCAACTCTGGAGGACTTTAGCTCCGGACGGCCGGACGTGTTTCTGCAGGCATTTGGAGACCAACGGACACGCCTCCTCACGGTACCTGCCGGAGTTTGGCTTCAGGATCGGTGGCAAGCGACGCAGGGTTTGACCGTCGAGGCGGGCATGCGATACGACCGGCAATGGATGCCGGGAACACTGCCTGCGTCGAACCGGAATCTCGCTCCCCGCCTGGGTTTGGCGTGGCGACCCTCGGTGGGGGCGCCGCTGGTGGTGCGAGTGGGTGCCGGGCTGTTTTTTGACCGTTACCCGCTGGCGTTCCTGAACCAGGCTTTACAGAAAGACGGCCGGCACGGCTTCGAGCAGTATGCGGCGGGCGACGACGCGCAGGCTGTGATGGAGGCTGTGCGTGGAGGTACATCCGCGCAGGCCATCGCAGGTCTGGCGCGCTCGCGCTACGATGCTGCCACGCCGTTTCCAGCCACGTACGCGCGAAAGCTTGTGGCGGGCGTGGAACGGGGCTTCGGTAAAGACACGACGCTGACCGTCGAATACAGTTACATCCGCGGATTTCACCTGCCCAGAACCCGAAACGCGGCTTTGACGCTGCCTCCGGCTTATTCTTTGGAGCAGAGCGCAAGGTCGGCTTATCAAGGGGTGTCCGTCTCACTGAACCGGCGCATGAGCAAGGAGTTTGCGCTGCTTGCGACGTATTCAGGCGGCCGCACCCGCGACGATGGATCGGATTTCGATGAGCAGCCGTCCGACCCGCGCAACACCGCGGCAGACTGGGCGCTCTCGCGCCAACACCAGTCGCACCGTGTAACGGCGAGCTCGCTCTTCGAACTGCCGGTGGAGGACGTCCGATGTTTGCCGGCGTGGTTGCGCGACGGTATGAGCCGGATTACTCTCGCGCCCATCCTGCAAGCGGGTTCGGGTCGCCCGCTAAACGCCCTGGACACCACCGACAGATTCCGAACGGGCGCTTACCCGATCACGGCCCGGCCGTTCGGGTTGTCCCGCAACCTGTTTCTTTCACCGGGGACCTTCTCGTTAGACCTCCGGATGATGAAGACTCTGTACTACATGAAGGAGCGCGGCTGGATCCAGTTCGGCGTTGAAGCATTCAATCTTACGAATCACACCAACGCAGTCCGCGTCAGCCCGTTCTACGCGGCACGAGATGTCCGGTTACGCTCCTACGGAGGCGTTGTGGAGACGGCCGACGCCCGCCAACTTCAGCTTTTCATCCAGGTGGAATACTGAGAGCAGTCAGCTTCTTTTCGTCAGCGTCGAGGCGCCGGACTCAGACACGTAGTTGCGGTTCCAGTCCGGGATTTCGACGGTGACGTCGCCGGTGACGATAGCCTGGCAGCCGAGGCGCGAGTGAAGGGTCAGGTCGGCGGCCATGTCAAGCCGGTCAGCTTCGTCGTCATCCATCGGCGATAGGTTCTGCTCACCCACGCGGACGATCACGTGACAGGTTGTGCAGGCGCAACTCCCGCCGCAGGCGTGCTCGAGCGGGAAGTCGAAGTTCAGTGCAACGTCGAGCACTGAGCCTGGCTTGCCGTGCCCGCTGTACGACAGAGTTTCGGGATCGTATTCTACCGTGATTCCGGCAGGGAGAAAGGTGACTCTTGCCACGCCTCGATTATTGTAGCGCGGGACGTTGTGGTTAGAATCGATTTAGGAGAGATGCATGGATAGTGATCTGACTCGTCGTTCGTTTCTCACGGTTCCGGCCGGA
Organism: Bryobacteraceae bacterium; assembly: GCA_035455185.1. GTDB lineage: Bacteria > Acidobacteriota > Terriglobia > Bryobacterales > Bryobacteraceae > JAEHDI01. Next base: position 27,726 of record DATIFQ010000346.1, read on the forward strand.
ATCGCCGCGGCGCCCGCCATTCTTCGGTCGCAGAAAGGCGATACGCTCCGGGTGGCATTTATCGGAGTCGGTAATCGCGGTTCATTTCTTTTGCAGAACATGCTTCAGGTTCAGGGAGTCCAGGTGGTCGCCGTGTGCGACCTCATCCCGGATCGCGCCGCGAAGGCGGCAGCTGCGGTGGCGGCGGCCGGCGGTAAGGCGCAGACCTATACCGACTTCCGCAAGATGCTGGACGAGAGGAAGGATATCGATGCAGTCGTACAGGCAGTTCCGGACTGGTACCACAAGGACCTGAACATCGCCATCCTCGAGGTTGGCAAACACCTCTATGCGGAGAAGCCGCTCGCGACGAATCTAAGCGACTGTAAGACGCTCGTAAGCGCCGCGAAACAGGCGAAGGGCATCATGCAGGTCGGCTTCCAGCTTCGGCACGATCCGAACCGAAACGCGGCGGAGAGGTTTATCCACAGCGGCGGCATCGGGAAAGTGCTGCAGTGCCACGGAATGAGACACGGAGGCGATCTGCCGCGCGATATCCCGTGGTACTTCGACAAGAACAAGTGCGGCGACATCGTGGTCGACCAGGGGATTCACATCCTCGATCTGTTCACCTGGGCCATCGGAACCCACCCGCTGCGTGTCATGGGTTCCGGCGGAACGAACCTGTTCATCAACGACCCCCCGGGTCGGACGGTGATGGACAACTACAACCTGATTTTCGAATACCCGAACGATGCGCGGGTGAACTTCAGCCATCATTATTTCGACCCGCCAGGCTTCACCGGGATCAAGGAACGCGTCTTCGGTGCCGGCGGCGCAGTGGACCTTACCGAGGGAACCTGGCAGCCGCGCGACAAGAGGACTCCTCCCCTCAAGCTTGACGTCCCCGACGCCGGCAAAGACTCCACCTACATGGCGCTGGCGGCATTCGTGGACAGCGTGAAGAACAACAAGACACCGATCAACAACGTGGACTCGGCGCTCATTGCCACCACGACGGTGCTCATGGCAACAAAGGCGATCTACGAGAAGCGGATCGTCACTTGGGAAGAAATGGCGGGGTAGGCGCCCTCACCCTTTCTACAGCCTTCGCACACGGATGTGCTTGTACTCGAGCCAGACGCCGGGCTGGTGTGCCTGGAGTTCGATGTGACCTTCTTCCAGATTCTCTAGCTGGTCGTATTCCATCACGTCTTCGCCGTTGACCCTCACCAGGCACTTGCGTCCCTGAGCGACCACCTGCATCAGGAACCACTGGTCGTCTTCGATCCGGGGATAGATGGACCGCTTGTGATGGTAAAGCGAACCGGTCGAGTAGTGGGCCTCCTCCACGTTGTGAATCTGGATCTCGTAGTGGCGCGGGTCAGAGAGTCCGCGTCCGAGCGAACGGATAAGGATGCCGCCGTTGTGGTGCCGCGGCCCGCGAACATAAAGCTGCAGCACGAAGTCACGGTACTTCTCGCGGGTGGCGAGGTGTCCCGCACCGTCGCCGCGGAGCACTCCGTTCATGGCTTCGAATTTCGCGGGCGCACGCTCGGCGCTCTCGGACACAAACCAGTTCTTCTCCAGGTCGGCGTCGGCTTCGAAAAGGTACTGCCACTGTTCCTTGTCCGGCAGTTCTTTGATGCGAAGGTTTCGAAATCGGATCGGATAGCCCAGGCCGCTCAGACCGAGATAACCGCGGCGCAGACGGTGTCGCAATTCCGGCGTCTGCTCGACGTTCAGATCCTGAACCTGCTCGCCGTTGACCCAGACGCTGAGTTGAGGCCAGTCCATTAGCATACGCAGCGTGTTCCACTGGCCATCGCTCCGGACGTTCACCTTCGACGGCGCGATCAGCGGGAAGATCGCCCCCATTGAGTTGGACATGGGCGTCTTGTCCAACTGGTGGAAGATCTTCACCTGCATGCCGCAGAAGGTATTGCGGCCGTGTTCCGGCGCATGCAGGTAGACCCCTCCGTCGATCCAGCCCTTCACGAAGAACTCGCATCGAAAGTCGAAATTCTCATATTGCCTGCCGGAACGCAGCCAGCATGGGTGAATCGATGAAGGCGAGGCCGCGATCTCGCCGTCTCTAGCGTAAAACGCGGACTCGGGACCGTCCCGAATGGTCCAGCCGTTTAGTGTTTGGCCGTCGAAGAGTGGCGCGAAGCCCTCCTCGGATTGTGCTCCAAGGATGGCGGGCAGGAATGCGGGTGTGAAAAGAAAAGCGCGGCGGTTCATAAGAGTAGGTCTCCAGACGTGCCGATCAGGTTCCAGGCATTAAGCCTTCGCAGGCCGATTCCACGTCGGGAAAGAACTTGAAAACGGTATCGAGGCGGGTGACGCGAAAGGCGTCTCGAACCTGGCCGGTGGCCCCGGCGAGGCGAAGCGTTCCGTCGACGACGCGCACTTTATTGAAACTCGAGATGAACCGGCCGATTCCCGTGCTATCGATGTGGGTCACGCCGCCCAAGTCGAACACGAACCTTCGCGCCCCTTCGGATAGCTTCTGAGCCACGACGTTTTCAATCTGCTCACCCTCGGGACCGAGCATCAGCCGGCCCGCCAAAGTAATGAGCACGATGCCCGGCTTGATCTCCTCGTGTCGAATCTCGAGTGTCATGAACCCTTGGTCTTAAGCATACAGCAACGTGGTGTCAGGGTTTCTTCACTTCCACGGCGGCCATCTTCTCGATGTACGTCACGATGCCGGAGTGGTCGAGGTCGCCTTTTCCGTCGTTCATGAGAGCGACGAGCAACTGCTGCACGAGGCCGGTAAACGGCAGGGAAACCTTCAGCGACTCCGCCGCCAGCAGCGCGTTCCGCAGATCCTTCTGGTGCAGGCGGATGCGGAAGCCGGGCTTGAAATTCCGGGAAATCACCATCGGAGCCTTGGCGTTGAGCACGGTGCTGCCCGCAAGACCGCCCTTGACGGCATTGAACACCACCTCGGGGTCCAGGCCGGCCTTCGTGGCCAGCACGAGCGCTTCTCCCATGGCGGCGATGTTGCACGCGACCATGATCTGGTTGGCGAGCTTGGTCACGTTTCCCGCGCCGACGGGGCCGGTGAGCGTCACGGTCGAACCCATGGCCTGGAGGATCGGGAGGGCTCTGTCGAAAGCCTCCTGCGCGCCGCCGGCCATAATTGCGAGGCTGCCGTCGATGGCCTTCGGCTCGCCGCCACTGACCGGGGCGTCAAGGAACTCGACACCCTTTGCCGCGCAGGCGGCGCCGACCTTCTGAGACACCAGGGGGCTGATCGAACTCATGTCGATCAGCAGAGTGCCTTTCCGTGCGCCTTCCAGTACTCCACCCCGGCCGAGAACAGCCCGCTCCACGTCGGGGCCGTCGGGCAGCATCGTAATGACGATGTCCGTTCGTGCCGCAACGTCGCTTGAGGATTCGCCGCCAGCCGCTCCGGCAGCGACGAGCTCGCCCACGGGATTGGGCGCGATGTCATAGACGACAAGCCGGTGGCCCGCCTTGAGGAGATTCTTCGACATGGGCTTGCCCATGATGCCGAGGCCGATAAAGCCGATATTCGAGGACAAGAGATCGCTCCTTTCCGAGTTCAGCCAGTAAGTGCCCATTGTATGTGACGCGCGGGCCGGCGCGGAAGGCACGCGGTCTGCGATAGAGTCAGGAAATGATGCTACGCGGACTTCTTGTGGGATTGCTGTTCATAGCGGCGACTCTGGCGGCAGCAGAGCCGCCAGACGTGATCTATTACAACGGCAAGGTGATCACCGTCTGGGACGCGAAACCGATCGCCGAGGCTCTCGCGATCCGCGGCAACCGGTTTGCATCAGTCGGCTCGAACGGCGAAGTTCTGAAGACCGCGGGCGCCGGGACGAAGAAAATCGACCTGAAGGGCCGCGCTGTCATGCCGGGGATGATCGAGAGCCACACGCATCCGATCGGAGCTGCGCTGAGCGAGCAGGACGGTCCCATCCCCGTGATGAACTCAATTGCCGAGATCCAGGCCCACATCCGTAAAGAAGCGGCGCGGCTGCCTCCGGATCGGCTCATTTTCGTCCCGAAGATCTACCCATCCAGGCTGAAGGAACGGCGTTACCCGAACCGGTATGAGATTGACGAAGCCGCTCCGGGCAGGCTCGCCATGTGCGACAACGGCTATGCCGGCGTCCTCAACTCGGCGCTGCTCGCCAAAGCCGGCATCACGCGAGACACCGAACAGCCGGAGAACGGCAAGATCATCAAGGACGAACGGGGCGAGCCGACCGGTCTGATTCTTGGTGCGCCGCAGATCCTCAGTCCCTTCCGCCGAAGCCGAGAGCGGACTCACGCCGATATGGTCTGGGCGATCAAGGAGATGCAGAAGGCGTATAACAAAGCCGGCATCACGAGCACCGCCGACCGGGCCCAGGGTCCAGAGGGACTTCGCGCTTATCAGGATGTGCACGGCAAGGGTGAGATGACAGTGCGTACCAACGTCACTTACTACATCGGCGCCCGAGGCACTCCGAAGGACGTAGCCGCGGAGATCCGGAGCATCCCGTTCGTGACCGGATGGGGCGACGATTGGCTGCGTGTCGGACCGATCAAGACGACGGTCGACGGGGGTATCCTCATCGGCACCGCTTATATGCGCGAGCCGTGGGGGATGAACACAATGATCTACGGGTACGCGGATCCCGACTATCGGGGTATCCTCGCCGTCAAGAAGGAAAACCTGTTCGAGATGGCTCGCGTGGCCAACGAACTGGGGTGGCAGATGACGGCGCACGCCACCGGAGGCGGCGCGATCGATCTGCTGCTCGATGCCTATGAGGAGGCGGACAAGGTCAAGCCGATCCGCGGACGCCGCTTTAACCTGATGCACTCGAACTTTCCGAACGCGCGGGCGATCGAGCGGGCTAAGAAGCTGGGCGTCATCTTCGATAGCCAGATCGCTTGGTACCACTGCGACGCCGACGCGCTAAAGGACGTGTTCGGCCCGGAGCGGATGGCGCAGTTCCTGCCGTTCCGCTCGTTGCTGGACGCCGGAGTGGTGGTTGTGGGCGGTTCGGACCACATGATCCGCTTCGATTCGCGCGACGCCATCAACCCGTATCACCCGTTCTTCGGGATGTGGATGGCGGTGACGCGGAAAACGGCCGCAGGCGCCGTTTACAACCCGGAGCAGCGGGTCACTCGGGAAGAAGCGCTGAAGATGTGGACGATCAACGGCGCTTACAACTCATTCGAGGAGAACATAAAGGGGTCGATTCAGCCGGGAAAGCTCGCTGACATGATCGTCGTCACCAAGGATTACCTTACCTGTCCCGAGGACGAGATTAGAGATATTGAGCCGCTGATGACCATGGTCGACGGCAAGGTCGCCTACGGAGGACTGTAGTTATTTGCCCCGAGACACCTGCACGACCACCTGACCGTCGGATGGGAGCGAAAGTCGTAACCCGGAGACGAGGTCGGCGCCGAGGTAGACCACGGGAGCGCTGTCGCCAACCTGCACACGGTACGGACGGTCGTGCTCGACGGTGAACCACTCGGGCCATTCGTTCAGCCTCGGATAATTCACCGCAAGATTCCAGTGGTCCCGGTGGCGCGGATAGTCGAAATACAGACGGCCCGTCCAGGCGCGCTCGGTGGAAAGGTAGAGGAGCACTCCGCCGCCATCGCTGACCGCACCTACGTGGACGCCTGTGTTCCAGGGCATCACATAAGCGCCTTGGGTCTTGCGGAACGCGTACATCAGTGACGTACGGATGAAGTTGCCGTCGCCGTACCAGTCCTCGATGATGCCGTCAGGCCTCTGACGATCGAAAAACTTTCGGACCGCAACGTCAAGCGCCTCGTCGGTTTGCGGATTGGGCAGCCGGTTCAACAGGACAAGCGCGCCTTCGATGCTGTCTGAGTACGCGTTGGAGCCCCATTTACGGCCGGCGCCGGTTTCGTCAAAGAGGTATGCCGGCTTGCGGGTGACGCCAGCGATGGCATGGCGGACGGCGTCCCGATACTTCTCGTCGCCCGTAATCATCCACGCGGTGTAGATCGCATTGAACATGTAGCCCCAGCAGTGGGCATGCCGTGCGTCGGACACCTTTCCGGACGGGACTTCGACAGACGTAACCCATACTCCGTCAGCGTTGCGGCCGACCTCGAGAACGCGGTCGATCATCCGCACGAAGGGCTCACGGTACTGCTTCGCCTTCTCGGGACGTTTGTACTGCACGAGAACGCAGGCTTCGGAGAGCCCGCCGACGATCTCGTTGCCGTGGTCTGAGAAGACGAACAGGGACTGGATGGCCTCTCGCTTTTCCAAGTTCCAGATGTGAACCGGCAGGTAACCCGTGGCTGGGAGCATCTCGAGGAAGTAGAAGTCCGCAATAGCGATCACCTGGTCCAGATACGTCTCATCGCCCGTCTTCCAATACAGGCGGGAAAGAAGCTGAAGCATGTTGCCGTTAATTTCGGCGGAGTTCGACGGCAGGCGGCCCGAGCGGGATTTGTACGGGGCGTTGGCAATGATGTCGGAAGCAATGCCCCGCATGCGGTGATACCAGGGGGTCTCGCCGAGCAGTTCCGTGATGGGAACAAGTCCGTCCTTGACGTACTCGCTCGACCCGAAGATGATCCGGTCGAGATCGACAGTCGGATAGACGAAGCCCTTGCCGCCTGGCTGGAGGTCGTCAGAGAGGCGGCCGACTCGTGTGGTCTGTAAAACCTCCCGGCGCAGGATGTCACGCATGGCGCCATGATAGAGCGGCGGTTCGGTAAAGCGCGAAGCCAGGACCATGAAGGGATAGAGGTCGGCAGCCGAATCACGAACGACCCAATTAGGATTCTCGCCGGTCCGGGGGAGGAGTCCGGTAACGGGATCGGCCCGCTTGAGCCAGGCGTGCATGGTGACGTTGCTCCGACGCAGTGCTTCGGATGCCTGCTTCGCATTGCGGGCGGCGATTTCCACGAGGTCGCTTGCCGGTGTCTTGGACGACGCCAAGCCGAGAAACATCAGGGTGGTCAGGATTCCGCGCACGGATAGTCTCCGAATTGGGCCTGCTGATTGTAACAGTTTGGGGTTGTACACTGGTCTGGCCATGAAGCTCAAGGACAGGGTAGCGGTGATCACCGGAGCCGGCGCGGGCATTGGCCGGGCGTGCGCGCTCGAGTTCGCTAAAGAGGGCGCATCGGTTGTGGTTGCGGACATCGACGCCGCCAGCGCGCGGGAGACGACACGGCAGATCGCCGCTGCCGGCGGGTGGGCGCTCGCCGTGGAGACGGATGTCGCGTCCGCGGATTCCGTTCAGCGGCTTGTTACGGAGACTCGCGCAGTCTCTGGAAGGATTCACGTTCTCGTCAACAATGCGGCGATCCAGGTGAATAAGACGGTGGAAGACACGACGGTCGACGAGTGGAACCGCGAGATGGCGGTCAACGTCGGAGGCGTATTTCTTTGCTCTAAATTCTTCGTGCCGCACCTGCGGGAGACGAAGGGCGCCATCGTCAACATGTCCTCCGTGAACGGTTTCTTCGTCGAGCCGATGTGCGCCGGCTACTGCGCGACCAAGGCGGCGATCATCGGGCTGACGAAGGCGATGGCGATCGACCACGGTAAAGACGGAGTCCGGGTGAACTGCATCTGTCCGGGATACATCGATGCCGGGCTGGCCGAGGGTTATTTTCAGGCGCAACCCGATCCGGCGGCGGCCCGCCTGGCGGCGGGGAAGTTGCACGCACTGTGGCGCATCGGGCGGCCGGAGGAGGTCGGGCGGCTGGCGGTTTTCTTGGCGAGTGACGACGCTTCCTTCATGACGGGAGCGGCGGTGGTGGTGGACGGAGGGTTCGGCTCCGGACTGCCGCCCACGGCATAGGGCCACGCCGAGAATGCGCCCAAATAGACGCAAGTACACGAATTTTCAATGGGCTGCAGCTTCATTCGAAACGAAGCCAATCCCATTTTCGGACGGTGACAACCGGATGAGAGCGGCCGTCATTCTGGCTGGCGGGCTGCTGGCGGCCGCTGCCGTGGCGGCCGTTGTTTCATCGGCAGTGCCACTCGATGTCTTGAAAGAACGGCTGGACGCGATGGCTCCCGATGGAACCGCGGACGAGTTCCCGCTGGAGCGGATCGCCGGAATCGTCTGGAAACTGCGTCTCTTCGGAGTACTGGCGTTGGGGTCGGCTGTCGCTCTGTTGGCCAAGCGCAGGCAGGTAAGTCATGTTCTGGCCGGGGTGACGGAAGCCGCCATCGGCTTCGCCGTAGGCGTCACGCGGCAGATATTCCGTTGGGTCAAGAGCGAGGAAAAGGTTCATCTTGCGGCCCTCGGCCTGGTGTTCCTCGTGGGTGTCGTGGCGAGGCTTTGGTTTCTGGGGCAGCCGATGCGCGACGATGAGGCGGCCACGTTCCTGGAATTCGGCTCGAAACCTTTCCTTTACGGAATTTCCTTCTATCCGGCGCCGAACAATCACATTTTTCACACTGTTCTGGTTCATGCATCGTGCCTGCTCTTCGGCAGCGAGCCCTGGGCCATCCGGCTGCCGTCGTTTCTTGCCGGACTGTTCCTGATTCCAGCCGCGTATTGCACTGCGCGGATCTTGTATGACCGCCACGTGGCGCTCCTTACAGTCTGCCTCGTCTCCGTTTCTTCTCCGCTGATTCTCTACTCGACGAACGCCCGCGGCTACACGATCGTCTGCCTTTTGTTTCTCTTCACGCTGGCAGCCGCGTTCCGATTGGTGGGCACTCGAGATAAAGGCGCGTGGACCTGGCTAGTCATGCTGTCCGCCCTCGGTCTCTTCACGACCCCGGTCATGCTATTCGCGACTTGCCTCGGGATGGTCTGGCTGGCATTGTCCGGCTGGGCGGAGCACCGCCGGAGCAACCGACCGAATGTCCTGCCGGAGATCGTCTTGGCGCTCGTGGCCGTGTCGTTGTTGACCGTAGTGTTGTACACACCGGCGCTAGTCGCTTCCGGTGCGGCCCAGGTACTTGGAAACGGGGCATTGGCGCCTTATCCGTGGACGGAATTTCCAGGCCGGCTCAGGGATTTCGCTCATTCCGTTTGGAGTCAGTGGAACATGGATGTCAGCCCGTTGGTGCAGTGGCTTTGCCTGGCAGGTGTGGTCATTTCGCTGGTCTTCCACCGGCGGCTCGCCCGGCACCGGATTCCACTGATCCTGGCGGTGCTTCTCGGGTGCGTGCCAGTCTTGATCGCTCAAAGATCCGCCCGATACGCGCGCGTGTTTCTGTTTCTGCTGCCTGTCTACTTGATGCTGGCCTCAGCCGGGATCAGCGCGATGTTCCAGTGGCTGGAAAGACGCAACAAATCCGCTTCGTACTTGACGCTTGCCGTTTCTATGATCTTCGTTCTATCGCAGGCGGGATACATCATCCATGCCGAGACTGTCTATCACTCGGACGAGACCGGCACGCTGCGCAACGCCGGGCAGATTGCGGCATTCTTGCGCGGGCGCCTGCGCGATGGCGATCGCGTGTTGGCGGATCGTGCGAGTATGTACATTCTCCGGTACTACATCCTCCAGCACCACATTCCTCCGGGGTATCTGGACCCGCCGACTGATCGCTCCGGGAGGCTTATCGTCGTGTCGGGGCGAAAATCCAGCATCGACGCTCGAGATGTGCTCGACCGGCAACACATCGATATGCCGGAGCCGGTGGAGACGGTCATGCTGCGCGAGTTCTCCGAATCCGTGGTGTACGAGATCCGCGCAGCGCGGTGAGCGTGTTCCGCAGACAGCGGTTGCTATACTTTTCTTCTTGTGTTCCATCAACTTGAGAAACGTATTGAGCGGAGTGTCTCCGCGCATCTGAAGACGAGATACGGCGTCGAGGTGGCGGTCTCCGTCGAGCAACCGAAGCAGCCGGAGTTCGGCGAATTGGCCCTGCCGGTGGCCTTCCAACTCGCCAAACAGTTGCGGCAGGCGCCGAAGGCGATTGCCGGTCAGCTCGCGGCGGAGCTACCGGCGGTGGAAGGAGTTGCCGCACTGGAAGTGGCCGGCAACGGATACCTCAATGTCCGGTTCGACCGGGGGACGTACGGGGTCGCGCTCGTGCGCGGCAGCGCGGATGCCGAGCGGGCGGCGGCGGACGAGAAGATCATCGTCGAGCACACCAACATCAACCCGAACAAGGCGGCGCACATCGGGCATCTGCGGAACGCCGTGCTGGGCGACACGTTCGTGCGGATGCTGAGGGCGGGGAGACGTCGGGTCGAGGTCCAGAACTACATCGACAACACGGGCGTGCAGGTCGCCGATGTCGTGGTCGGGTTTCACTTCCTCGAGAAGAAGACGCCAGCCGAGGTCGCCGCGCTGATCGCAGACCGGTCTCAGAGGTTTGACTATGTCTGTTGGGAGCTGTACGCGCGGGTATCAGCATACTACCATGGCAATGCCGAGGCGCTGAAGTGGCGGCAGGAGACGCTGCACGCGATCGAGGCGGGCGAGGGAGAGCTGGCGGAACTCGGACACCTGATCTCCGACGCGATCGTCGATTGCCATCTGAAAACGATGCTACGCCTGGGCGTCGAGTACGACGTGCTGCCCCGCGAAAGTGAAATCCTTCACCTGAAGTTCTGGGCGACAGCGTTCGAGCTGTTGAAGGAACGGAAAGGGATCTACTTCGAGACCGAGGGAAAGAACGCGGGTTGCTGGGTGATGCCGGCTGCGGCGTTTTCCGAAAGCGGCGGAGACGAGGACAGCAAGGTCATCGTGCGCTCAAACGGCACGGTGACATACGTCGGCAAGGATATCGCGTACCAGCTTTGGAAGTTTGGCCTGCTCGGCAAGGACTTTCACTACCAGCCGTGGATGCAGTATCCGGACGGGCGGACGCTGTGGGTATCGACCGATGAGCCTCGGAACGGGAACGTACCGCAGTTCGGGCATGCCTCCTGGGTGTACAACGTCATCGACTCGCGGCAGGCGTACCTTCAGGACGTCGTGGCCGCGGGACTGCGAGCCCTCGAATTCAACGACCAGGCGGAGCGCTCGATCCACTTCTCGTACGAGATGGTGGCGTTGTCTCCAGGAACCTGCGTGGAGATGGGCATCGAGCTTTCCGAAGAAGACAGGAAGCGGCCGTATGTCGAGGTGTCCGGGAGGAAGGGACTCGGCGTGAAAGCCGACGACCTGGTGGACAAGCTGACCGAAAAAGCGCTCGAGGAGGTGGATTCCCGGCATCCCGAGGCGCCGGTCGAGGAACGGCGGAAGGTGGCGGCGCAGATCGCCGTGTGCGCGCTGCGGTACTTCATGCTGAAGTACACGCGAAACGCCGTGATCGCTTTCGATTTCGGCGAGGCGCTCAGCTTCGAGGGCGAGACGGGACCGTATGTGCAGTACGCCGCGGTACGAGCGCGGAACATCCTACGAAAGCTCGCCGAAAGAGGCGAGACACTGCCGGACTTCGCGAAGGATCTCGATGAGGCGGCAATGAAGCGCCAGCTTGCGTCGGAAGATTTCTGGCAGCTCGTGCTGGCGATCTCAAAGGCGGATTCGGCTGTGGAGCGCGCGATCGCCTCAGGGGAGCCGGCGCACGTGGCGAAGTACGCCTTCCACCTTGCGCAGGCGTTCAACAACTTCTATCACGAGTATCCTGTGCTGCACGAGCCGGATCGGGAGCGGAAGACGTTCCTTTTGTGGATGACGGACTACTTCCGTGCCCAACTGGAGCGGACTCTGGAGGTCCTCGGAATCGAAGTACCGGCGTATATGTAAACGGCCGCCGCGGAGGCGAAAAAGATCCGAGCGCTAGACTAGAGATAGGGAGAGAGAAGATGGCAGTGAAGAATTCCTTTGGTGCGGCGGCGAGCTTGCGTTCCGGAGAGCGCTCGTATCGAATCCATCGCCTGGACGCGCTGGAGAAGTCGGGGTATGGGAGCATGGCCCGGCTGCCGGTTTCGATTCGGGTGTTGCTCGAAAACCTGTTGCGGCACGAAGATGGGGTGACCGTCAAGTCGGAAGACATCGAATACGTCGCGCGCTGGAACGGCAAACCGGAGCCGAAAGAGATCAGTTTCATGCCGGCGCGGGTGCTCTTGCAGGACTTTACCGGCGTTCCGGCGGTGGTGGACCTCGCAGCCATGCGCGAGGCGCTGAAAGCAATGGGCGCCGATCCGAAACTCGCCAACCCGCTGCTGCCGGCGGACCTGGTGATCGATCACTCGGTACAGGTGGATCACTTCGGAACGCCGGACGCTTTCCAGTTAAACGCATCGATCGAGTTCCAGCGGAACCGGGAGCGCTATGAGTTCCTGCGTTGGGGACAGTCGGCGTTCCGCAACTTTCGCGTGGTACCGCCCGAGACGGGCATCGTGCACCAGGTGAACCTGGAGTACCTGGCGCCAGTCGTGTTTTCCGCGCAAACCAACGGCACGGCGTCGGCCTACCCCGATACCCTCGTGGGGACCGACTCACACACAACTATGATCAACGGCCTTGGCGTAGTGGGCTGGGGCGTCGGGGGCATCGAAGCCGAGGCGTGCATGCTCGGCCAGCCGGTCTCCATGCTGCTGCCACCCGTGGTGGGATTCAAACTGCACGGCAAGCTGCGCGAAGGTGTAACGGCGACCGACCTTGTGCTGACTGTGACCGAGATGCTCCGTAAGAAGGGCGTCGTCGGCAAGTTCGTCGAGTTCTACGGGCAAGGGCTGAGCGCCCTGAGCCTCGCGGACCGGGCGACCGTCGCCAACATGGCGCCGGAGTACGGGGCAACGATCGGCTTCTTCCCGGTGGACGAGGAAACGCTGCGTTATCTGCGTCTCACGAACCGTCCGGCGGAGGTGATCGCCCTGGTAGAGGCGTACGTGAAAGAACAAGGGATGTTCCGCACGGACTCGACGCCGGACCCGGTGTTCTCCGATACCTTGGATCTTGACTTGGCCTCGGTAGTCTCGTCGCTGGCCGGACCGAAGCGGCCGCAAGACCGGATTGACTTGCCAAACATGAAGCAAAACTTCCTGTCGGGATTGGGAGCGGAGCCGAAGAAGACGCAGGTGCGTCTTGACGGCGCCGAGGCGACGGTACAGGACGGCTCGGTCGTCATCGCTGCGATCACGAGCTGCACGAACACGTCGAACCCGTCAGTGCTGATCGCGGCGGGCCTGGTGGCGAAAAAAGCAGTGGAGCGCGGCCTGGAGACGCCGCCCTGGGTGAAAACAAGCCTCGCGCCGGGATCGAAAGTCGTGATCGACTATCTGCGGGAGGCGGGCCTGCTCGACTATCTGGAGCGGCTGAAATTCCACCTTGTAGGGTTCGGCTGCACGACGTGCATCGGCAACAGCGGACCCCTCCCAGAGCCGGTGGCGCAGGCAGTGCAGAAGGAAAAGCTCGTCGTTGCGGCGGTGTTGAGCGGCAACCGGAACTTTGAGGGCCGCATAAACTCTCTCGTAAAGGCGAACTATCTGGCTTCGCCGCCGCTGGTCGTGGCTTATGCGCTCGCCGGGCGGGTGGACCTGGACCTACAAAACGAGCCGCTCGGCACGGGAAAGGACGGGCGCCCAGTCTACCTCCGGGACATTTGGCCGTCAAACGAGGAGGTGCGGGCCGCGGTCGGACAGTTCGTGAACAGGGAGATGTTCGGCCGGCAGTACTCGGCGGTCTTCGACGGAGACGAGCAGTGGAACTCGATCCGGGTGACCGGCGGCGAGATCTACAAGTGGGATGACGCCTCGACGTACATCAAGAGGCCGCCCTACTTCGACACGCCGGTCGATCCGGCGACCTCAGTCGGCAACCTGCGAGGCATGCGCGTTCTGGCGATGCTCGGGGATTCCGTGACGACCGACCACATCTCGCCGGCGGGATCCATTCCGGTCGAAAGCCCCGCGGGGCAATACCTGATCGGACTGGGCGTTCAGCCGAAGGACTTCAATTCATACGGGGCCCGGCGCGGGAATCACGAAGTGATGGTGCGCGGGACGCTTGCCAACATCCGGCTCAGGAACCAGCTTGCGCCGGGGACCGAAGGCGGCTGGACGGTGCACGTGCCGTCGGGCGAGAAGATGTGGATCTACGACGCCTCCATGCGATACCAGAAAGAGGGCGTGCCCCTGATGATCCTGGCAGGGAAGGAGTACGGCTCCGGCTCTTCACGCGACTGGGCGGCGAAGGGTGTGGCGCTGCTCGGCGTGAAGGCGGTGATCGCGGAAAGCTTCGAGCGGATCCACCGCTCGAATCTCGTAGGAATGGGCGTGCTCCCGCTTGAATTCCCGGCGGGCGAGAGCCGGGAGTCGCTCGGGCTGACGGGCACGGAGACATTCCACATCGAAGGCGTGAAAGAAGCAGTGACCGGCGGGCGGCGAGCAACGGTGCGGGCGGTGGCCGCGGACGGCAGCGAGAAGACCTTCCAGGCGGTTGTGCGCGTGGATACGCCCCGCGAAGCGGACTACTACCGGTATGGCGGGATTCTGCCGTATGTGCTGCGGCAACTGGCGGCCGGGGCGTGAGACGGCCGGTTTGGACGTGCCTGGCGCTGACAGCGCTCGCGTCCGTGGCGTTCGGCCAGGCGAAGTCCTGGCGCGGTTGGGACACCTACCACGTCATCATGTGGTCCACGGGCGCCCCGAGGGACTGGGGCACGTGGATCAACCGCCTGCGTGAAATCGGCTTCACTGCCGAGGAACTGACGGCGGGCCGTGACACCGGTCCGTTCACGGTCAACAATTTCGGGTTCTACGTCGAGAACCTGGTTTCGGAACTGGCCTACCTTCATAGCCGGAAGCCGCTGTACGAC
>DATIFQ010000347.1:0-5432 GCA_035455185.1 Bryobacteraceae bacterium
GGCGACGATTCCTCCCCCGTTTAGCAGGACGACGTCGACTTTCAGGCTCGCCCAGTACTCGGCCCACCCCTCGACGTCCACACCTGTCAGATCCTTCTCGTTCAGGTTGGTTTGGCCGCAGCGTTGAATGTGCCGGTACCACGGCTCTCCGTCATTCCCCGCAGCCTGGGTCTTCTTTGCCGCAATCAATGTTCCCGTGACGCCCAGAAACTCTCGCCGCGACACGCCGTCCGTCATGACTCCTTCCCTTCCGTCGCCTTAGAACGTCACCTTCATGCGGCCTTTGAACAACAAGGCCCCGACCAGAGAGATCAGGATGAACCAAATCAGCCAGTGGAGGCGCACGCCGAACCACTCGATTTCGGAGCCAGGATAGCCAACCTCAACCCATTCAACCGGGGCGCCGGTGATCCGAGGTTCCGCCGGGTGCCAGAACAGGGACGCGTTCGAACTGACACGCCTCCCGGAAACGTAGCGGGGGCCCGCCCCCGAGTCGATGGATTTCTCAATCTGACCGCCAGCGAATGCTAAACGGAGCTGGCCGGAGACCTCTCGCGACGCTCGTACCCGCCAGACAAGCGTTCGGTCACGAAGCACGCGCACGGCCGGTGTCTCCACAGCGATCCCATCAGGCGGTACCAGACGGGGCGCCGGTGCGCTCATGTCCCATCCGCCAGTCATTCGGGCGGTCACGATACCGTTCCCGCCCACCGGAAGCGGCGACAGCCCGTAGAACGATTCCATCTGCACGAACAGCAACACCATGGGGACCGTGAGAATCACTGCGGGACGCAGCATTAGCGCCATGTACCGGAGGTTGCCGATCAACAACTCCTTCTGGGCGCGAAAGATCAGGCCAGGGTCGTCGGCGAACAGCCGCAGTTCGTAGAGGCTCGCCTTCAGGCGCTTCTTTGTGCTCCGCAGGGCCGCCTGGTTCGAAAAACGCCCGAAAGCCCACAGCATCACGACGCCCGCGAGCACGCTGATCGGAACCAGCGTGAACATCGGGTGCCGCCCTGCAAACACCGACAGCACCCCCTTGGTTATCGAGCTGATCCCGCCGAACAGGAAATCCACGTTGTGTCCGTTCTACTCCAGGTAGCCGAGGCCCTTCAGCTTCTTGACGATCTCTTCCTTGGACTCCGCATCGTCGAGAATGCGCGCCACTTCCCTCTCCAGCACGTGCTCGACGAACTCCTGTGGCGAGCTGTACCCGCCCGCGTCCGCGCAGCGCTTGACCTTGTCCCAAAGCGCCTTGTTCAGCTTCACACTCGCCTTCGAAATCATGATCTCGTTCCCTCAGCAGGGGACAGGCTTACTCTGCCCCGAGCGCAGTTCTGTGTGGGGGACAGGCCTACTCCGCCCCGAGCGCAGTTCTGTGTGGGGGACAGGCTTACTCTGCCCCAAGCGCAGTTCTGTGTGGGGACAGGCCTACTCTGCACCAAGCGCAGTTTGCGAGCGGGCAGAGCTGCCTGTCCCCCATGCCTTCTTCAAAACATCGCCCTCCCGCTCATGCCTTTCCCTTTCGACAGCCCGAACTCCGCGAGCAGCGTCACCGTCACGTCCTGCAAGCGTGGGTCGGCCAGCCGCGTTTTCCGGTTGCACAGAAACGATCCTGGAACGCTCTCCGCGGCGATGCAGTGGTCCCCTGCCCATTCGTCCTTGTTGTCCTCGATCAGCACCTTGGGCACTGCGCCAAGCGCCGTCTGCCAGGAAGAACGGTACCCCGGCGCCCAGCCGACAATCATGTCCGGCGCGGACTCCGCCGCTGCGCCGTGGTACACCTCGCTGGTCAGATACACCCGCTCGACCACCGGGCGTCCGTTGTCTGGGTCGCGGAAGCCCTCCAGCCGCTCCTTGAGGCGCTGGAGAATGCTTGCGCTTTCCTCGCCCTTAGTCACGATCCCATTGCGCTCGCGGCCTTCCAGGTTCAGATAGACGGAGTTGAGTCCGATGGAATACGCCATCGTCCGCTGCCAGTCCACGTGTACGAACAGTTCCTCGTCGCTCGCGTTCTCCGGATCGTCCAGCTCGAGAAAACCCTCGCGCCAAAGCCACGTGTTCAGGTGAACGGCCCGGTTGAAATTGCTGAAGCCGTGGTCGGACATCACGATCAAAGTTGCATCGCCCGCCTTCTTCATCACGCGGCCGACTGCCTCATCGGCGAGCTTGTAGGTCTCGAGCAGTTCCTTCTCGTGCGTCCCCCAGAAGACGTGCGAGTCCTGGTCGATCCCGAAAAAGTGAAAGAACAGCAGGCCGCCCGTGAACCGTTGCACTTCGTAATCGAGCAGGCTCAGGTGTTCCCGCGACACCATGTGGCTCTGGCGGCGATATTCCTCTCGCGTGAGCACGCCTTGCCGGAACGCGGCGGTGTCTTCCGCCATCCCCTGCGTGTAGAACGGGCCGATCGCCCGTGCGAGCTCGGCGCTGTAGCCTTTCGGCGTCGAGATCGGAAGGTCCGGCTTCTCTGGATCGAGATTCACCGGCGAAACGTAAATCCCGAGGTGCGGATGGATCTGCTTGGCGTAAATGCGGAACATGCCGGAGGCGCCGGTCAGCCCGGGAATGAGCGGGAACTCCACTCGAATCCAGTTCGACCACTCACCCTCCCGCAGCACGATCCGCTCGTCGCCCACGCTGAACTGAGCCGCCGGCGCCGCCGGGTCCCGGTCCACCTCTACGGCGACGCTGGACATTGGCCGGTCCTTCCGCAGTGTGTTCACCGGGCCTTCGACGTTCAGGATCGCATGGTGTCCCTCCGTGCGGATCTTGAGGATGCGTCCACCCGAAACGTTGCGCCCTCTCTCGTTCGGATCGTCGCTGTAATACGAGAAGGTTCCGAACGTCCCTCGCATGTCGGGCACGCCCATGCCTGAGAGCGTCCGCCCGTTGCACTCCACCGGCGGAAAGTTGTTCGGAATCCGGATCACCGTAACGGGGATGCCCTGCTCGTCCAGCATCTGCCAGAACGCCTTGCCCTGCCGGAAGGTCTTCACCTTGCCTTGGGAAAGCGGGATGACGTAGGGTCCGATCGTCAGGGTCCGCTTGGGTTCCTCGGTTTCCGCCATCGACGAGAATGGCATCAGCGTCTTCGGATTGCGGTGGATGAAGTCGAAGATCCCGTGGCCGCCCGGGTCCATGCCCGTGATGAACGTAGACCACGCCACCGGGCTTTGCGGCGGAATCGATGTGCCGAGTCGCCGGAATTCTCCGCTGTGTCGAAGCCGGTCCAAGTTCGGCAGCGCGTCCCAATGCCGCTCCAGAAACACCGGGTCCATCGCATCCATGCCGAGCACGATGATCTTGGGTACGGCCGTTTTGGACTGGCTCCTGCCGCACCCGGCTGCGATCAGAGCAACAAGAAGCGCGGGGAGCAGCCACGTCCGCCACTGCGGCCTTCTCATAGGTCGCCGCCCGACGGTGCGAAACGGAAAACCGGCTTGCCCTCCATCCACGCCGGCGGATCGATGCCGAAGAGCTTCAGGGCGGTCGGCGCGAGATCCTCGATGCCCGGATCCTCCGCGTCGATCTTCCGGTTCGAAAACAGCACACCCGGCACGAGCACAGGATCCACGCAGTGGTCCCCGCTCCACGCCTTCGGGTTGTCCTCGATCACTTCCGGCGTCACCCGGCCGACGGCGGCCCCCCAGGAGATCCGGTAACCCCGGTGGTAGCCGACGATCAGGTCCGGCGCCGCGTCGAGATAAGGACCGCGATACAACGAGTTCGTCACGTAGACTTCCCGGATCGCTGCGCGGCTCCGATCTTCGTCGTGGAGTTGCCCGAGCCGCCCGGCGATCTCCTGCTTCAGGGCTTCCGCTTCCGCGCCCGGAGCCACAGTCCCTTGCGCCTCGCGTCCCTTGAGGTTCAGATACATCCCGGCCAGGCCCAGCGAGTACGCCCGCGTGCGGCTCCAGTCCACGCCCTGGAAGTATGGGCCGCTCTCCGTGGCGCCGTCCTTCAACGCTAGGTAACCGTTCCGCAGCAGCCAGGAATTGAGATTCACCCCACGCCGGAACGAGCAGAATCCGTGGTCCGATAGCACGAACAAGGCCGTGTCGCGGCCCGCGTTGGCCATGGCCTTCCCGACGAGCCTGTCCATCCGCTCGTACATCTCCTCGATCGTTCCGGCGTGCTGCCCTGCCGCCGGCGCCTCCGGCCCGTCACCACCGAGGTAGCGGAAAAACATGTGCTGCACGCGGTCGCTCGTATCGAAGACGCAGGCCACCACGCCGCTGCGCGTCTTCTCGAGGGCGCTCAGGAACATCGCCTCGCGCTCCTGGAACGTCAGATAGGCCTGCTTGAGAAACGCCTCCTCGTCGATCACGCTTTCATTAAGAGCCCATGTGTCTTCCGCCATCCCGACGGTGGCGTACGGCCCAAGCAGGTTGGCGAGATAGATGGCGTAGTAGGAAGGCTGGCTGATCGGCAGCGCCGGGTTTTCCGGGTCGATGTTGATCGGCGAGAGGTACAGCGATACTTCCGGCTCCACCTCGTTCAAGAGGAAACGCGCGATCCCCGTCACCTTCACCCGGAGAGCCGTCCGGAACGTCAGCCGGATCCATGGCGTGTACTCTCCCAGCGACAGTTTGTGCGACTCGCCGTCGATCTCGAGCCGGGCGCTCTTTTTCGCCCGGTCCACCTGGAGTCGAAACGGGATGCGCAGCACGTCACCGCCCTCGTGGAACAGATCCTCGGGCCCTTCGATGTGGCCTTCGAAGGCGCCGTCCGCCGGGCGAAGCGGATACCGGCTCCCGTTCTCAAACGTCGCTTTCTCGAGCCGCGTGGTGAACTGCGAGAAGCTTCCCTGCGTCCCCTTCAGGTCGGGCGTGCACATCGCCGACAGCATCCGTCCATCGAACTTGTCCGGCGGGAAAGTGATCGGTACTCGCAGGACCGTGCTGCCGACGCCGTGCTCCCCGAGGATCTTCCAGAACGGCTGGCTCTTGCGCCGCAGTTCCACGTTCGGGCGCGACAGCGGAATCCGCAAACGGCCCAGCCTCAGCACCCGGCGCGGTTTCTCCACTCGCGCCGAGGAAAGCTCCGGCAGATACGACTTCAGATTCCGGTTCAGAAAATCGAAGATGTTGTGCCGTGCCGGGCTGACCCCGGTCGAGAACGTCGACCAAGCCACCGGGGATAGGGACGGAAACGTCGTCCGCAGGCGCCGGTACGACCCTTCCTCCCGGAGGCGGGCGAGGTTCGGCAGCCTTCCCTCCGCCATCAGCCGCTCCGTGATATCCGGATCGAGCCCGTCGAGCCCGAGGAACACCACACGCTTCACTTTGGCGTGCCGGAAGCCTTTCCGCCTGCGGAGGGTGCGCCGCATCATTCGGAAAGGCCACAACAGTAGGGAGGCGGCGCTCAGCACGAATCCGGTCAGGAGAGTCAGAAACGAACCCAGGAACGCGAAGCCCGCCCCCGGCCCGATG
>DATIFQ010000348.1:0-5937 GCA_035455185.1 Bryobacteraceae bacterium
CGGCACGTCGGAGGGATGTCGGCGATGCTGGTGCCGACCATTCCGTGGATATTCGGGCAGGCGTCCACGATGCGTGCCAGGTCGGCGAAGTCCGCCGACTTCAGATCGGTGCGCGTGCGGCCGCGGGTGATGTAGAGTGCGTTGCCGGTCAGGACGAGCGTATCGCCGCCGGAACATATGTCGAAGAGATTGCCGCGGCGGTCCGCGAAACGCGCTGATTTGGGGGACTGCGTGAGCGCCCACTCGACCAGACGTTGCGGGATGCGGACGACGGTCGAGTCCTTTACCACGGCGCCGGCGTCCGCCAGCAACTTCACGACATCGGGATCGTCGATACGCACGCCGACGTCATCAAGAACGTCCAATGCCGCCCCATGGATGCGTTCGCAGTCTGCTTGTTCAAGAAACATGTCGAAGAACCAGCATATTATGGTTTCTTAGCGCGGGGTTCCGGACAAAAATGAAACGTAAGGTTGTCATATCTCTGCTCATCGGTGTGCTGGCCGGGTGGTGCGCGGCGCCTCAACAGGAGGGTGGGTCCGCCGTCAAGGCGTATGAGGGCACGATCGATATTCCCACGCACCAGCCGTCGGGCAGAGAGGTGCAGCCACCGCTCTTCCCGAGCTCAACCGTGGGCGGGCTTTACCCGTTTCCACCGTTCATCTTGCCGGTGAAGCCCGACGGCCCGTGGCCTAAGACTTACCAGGCAGTCTTTGTCGAAAACGAATATCTCAAACTGACCTACCTGCCCGACCTGGGAGGCCGTTTCTTCGCTTTATACGACAAGGTCCGCAAGCGAGAGGTCTTCTACCGGAACGATGTCATCAAGCCGAGCCATTACAACTCCAAGCTGAGCTGGCCGCAGTCCGGCATCGAGCTGACGGGACCGTACGACACACACATGCTGACGTTTTACGGCGAGCCTTTCTGGTCGCACAGAGTGGTACGGCACGAGGACGGCAGCGTGTCGCTGGTGCTGGGCTCGATCGACCCGGTCTACCACATGAAGGTGGACCTGTCGGCGCGGCTCTATCCGGGCCTGTCCGCGATGCAAATCAGCGTCTTCTGCTACAACGCGCGCGAAGGCCGGATGCCGCACATGTTTTGGATCAGCTCAGCCGTCCCGGCGCGCCCGAAGACACGCTTCATCTACCCGATGACGAGGACGATCGGGCACACCACGTCGGAGGTGGGCGACTGGCCGGTCTTCAATGGGAACGACTACAGTTGGGACCGCAATAACCAGCACATGCTGGGCGTCTTCGGCATCGATATCTACGACGATTTCCAGGGCGCTTACGATTTCGAGACCGATTACGGGACGTTCCGCCACGCCGACCGGCGAGTCGTGCAGGGCATGAAGATGTGGACCTTCGGCCACTCGGACCGCACGCCGGCGCTGACCCACGGGTACACGGACAATGCGGGACCCTACGTTGAGGTGCAGAGTGGGCGGTATGTCTGGGATGGTTTCTACGAGTGGCTCGCGCCGCACAAGTACGAGAACTGGAGCGAGTGGTGGTTTCCGGTGGCAGGCATCGGCGGTTTCACGACGACTTCGCGCGACGTGGCCCTGAATCTTGATGTCGTTCCGGATCCGCAGGGAAGCAAGTCCACGGTCAAGGTCGGCCTTTCCGCTAACCGCGCCATGCCGGGGGCGCGGATTACGGTGACCGCAACGCACGGCGAAATTCTTAACACGACGGCGGATCTCGCGCCGGCGACGCCGTTCAACCGTTCGGTCGGCGTCAGTGCAGGCGCGGGGGGACTGAGGCAGTTGGTCGTCCGGGTCAGCGAGGCATCCGGCAACGAAGTGCTGCACTACACGCGGCCCGACGAAGATCCCGGCCGCAACGAGTACACGCCGTTTACGCGGCCGCTCGAACGGCCTCAGAAAGACCCAAAGGACATGAGCGTCGAGGAACTGGTGCTGGCCGCCGAGGGAAAGCTGAAACAACTCAACCATAGCGGCGCGGTAGAACTGCTGAATCAGGCGCTCGCGCGCGACCCGGGGTACTCGCACGCCCATCTCCTTTTCGGAATGCTCTATTTCAACACCGTGCGTTACGCCGAGGCCGTAAAGCATCTGGAGAAAGCGATTGATCGCGACCCCTATATCTACGAGGCTCACTACTACCTGTCAATGAGCCAGTTGAAGCTCGGCGATACGAGGAGCGCGGAACGGAATCTTTACTTCATTCCCCCCGACTCGCTGTATTTCCCGAACCGGGAGTACCACCTCGGCCGCCTCGAGTTCCTGCGTGGGTCACCGGAAAAGGCGCGCTCGCACCTGGAAAAGGCGGTCATGGTGAACGGCTACTATCTCGACGCACGGCTGCTACTCGCGTTGATCGACCGGGAGCAAGGGAAGAAAGAAAGTGCGCTGACTCGACTGGCTGAGGTCGAGTCGATCGATCCGACAAGCCAGTGGGCGGCGGCCGAACGGTACTTCCTGGCGAAGGACGGGGCGGCGCGGCAGGAACTGTTGCAGTTGATGGGCGGGCAGGCGCAAGAGGCGATCGACGTATCGCTTTTCTATCGCCGATTGAATCGCTGGGCAGAAGCGGCCGAGATTCTGGGCCTTGTCGAGCAGAACAACCATGACGTGTGGGGCACGCCGTCTGAGTTCTACTACACCCTTGCGTACTTGATGAACAAGCTCGGTGACGGCAAGGCTGCGGCTGGCTACCGGGAGAAGGCCCGGGCCGCCGCTGAGAACATCGACCGCTATCCGTACCGCGAGGAAAGTGAGGCGCCGCTTGCAGAAGCCGTGGAGAAGGACCCCAGGGACGCCGTGGCGCGTTTCTATCTCGCCTGTCTCCAATATCACCTCGGACGCGCCGAAGACGCGATTCGAAACTGGGAGGGGGCGGTGGAGGCAAGCCCCGCGGACTTTCGGATGCGACGGGCGCTCGGGATGGCGTACGCAGAACAGGGTCAGCCGGTGGAGAAGGCGGCGGCGCAACTGGAAAAAGCGGTCGAGCTGAGGCCCGAGCACGTTCGGACGATGAACGACCTCAGCGCGATATACGCGAAAGCCGGCCGGTTCGACGAGCAGCTTGCCATGCTGGACAGAGCGCTCCGGCGGACCCCGGAGGACGACAACCTGGCCGAGGGAGTCCTTACCGCCAATCTGATGACGGGCCGCTATGCCGAGGCGGACAAGGTGGTGGCGACCCATAAATTCGAGCCACGGCACCGCACCTATGGGCTGCGGGACAAGTATCGCTATCTGCGGTACGGGATGGGCGCGGAGGCGTTCCATGCCGGCCGCTACGAGGAAGCGTTGAAGTTGTTCCGGTCGGCGCTGACGCCGCCTGCTTCGTTGGGTGTGGACGATTTCCAGTTCGAATCGACGCCGCGCGTGAATTACTACATCGGCCGCGCGCTGGAAGCGATGGGGAAGCGGGACGAGGCTCGGACAGCCTACCAACGCGCCGCTTCCGGCTATCAGCAACTCTCGGGCGACCAGGACAGTTGGAATGCCGAAAACTTCCACATGGTACTGGCGCTGGCCCGGTTAGGGAACAAGGAGGCCGCGGCGAAGCTGGAAAGAGAGTTCGAAGAGTATGCGAAGACGCAGATGGAGTCGCAGCGGCGGCAGCGGCAGACGCAGGCGCGCTATCTGCTCGGACTCGTGAAGAAGTACCGGGGAGAGATCGCTGAAGCGCGCCGTCTGATGGAAGAGGCGCTGAAGCTGGAGCCGGACTTCCTTGGGCCGCGTCTGGAATTGCGTGGCGACGTCGTGGACAAACTCGGCTCTTGAGCAGGCAGGAGGTTGAGATGAAAAGACTCGCTCATACTAGGCGTTGTTTTCTCGAAGCTGCGCCGGCCCTGGCGGGCGGATGGCGGCTCCTTGCGGCAGAGGACGACCGTCCGGCGGTGAGAGACCCAAGGGCTACGGTCGGCGACGATGTCGTCGCGCCCAAGTGGGACACGGGAATCGAGATTACAGTGGGGCCGGACAAGGCCGACGTCGTGGGTTCCACGGGGAAGGCGATCCAGGCGGCGGTGGACTATGCGGCGCGATGGGGCGGGGGAACGGTGCGTGTGTTGCCCGGGACCTACCAGCTTCGGAACGCGGTATTTCTGCAGTCCGGCGTGCGGCTGTCCGGCAGCGGTCCTGACACGGTGCTGGTGAAGGGCCCGTCGGTGCGGACCAAGCTTGCCGTCGACGCGGACTTCTATGAGCAGGAAGTCACCCTTGCCGACCCGAAAGGCTTCGAAGTTGGCGATGGCGTGTGCTTCCGGGCGCGAAGCCAGCGGCACGAGGGAGTCGACATCTTCACCCGCACGCTGGTCGCGCGTAGTGGCAGCCGCTTCAAGCTGGACCGGCCTCTCCCGGGTTACCCCGGCATCTCCGACCTGTGGCTGGAGGGCGATGCCAGCGCCGCCACTCTTTTCGCTCTCATCCACGGCGAGGGGATCACCGATGCCGCGGTCGAGAACATCACGCTCGACGGGAACAAGGCGAACAACGAGTTTCTGAACGGCAATCACACCGGCTGCATCTACCTGCTGAGCAGTAACCGCGTCACGATCCGGAGGGTTACGGCGCGCAATTTCAATGGTGACGGCATCTCGTGGCAGACAAGCCACGACGTCACAGTCGAAGAATGCCGTTCGCAGGACAACGCCGGGCTTGGGTTGCACCCCGGCTCCGGCGCGAAACGGCCGACGGCGCGGAGGAACCGGCTGGAGCGGAACGACATCGGCTTCTACTTCTGCTGGGGTGTGAAATGGGGCGTTGTAGAGGATAACGTCATCCTTGACAGCAAGCGGTTCGGGATACACTTCGGCCACAACGACACCGACAACATCGCACGCCGTAACGAGATCCGCAACAGCGGGCGAGCCGGCGTCATCTTCATCCCCGGGGACGGCCGCGTGGCTCCGCCAAATTACTGCCGGCTGGAGGCGAACCGCATCCTCGACAACGGAGGAGAGAACGGAATTGGCGTCGATGTTCAGGGAACAGCCACCGGCCTTGTCATCGCCCGCAACGAGATCCTCGAAACCCGAGTTCCCGCGAAACGGACCGGCGTCAAGATTGCGGCCGAGGTCGGGGAAGTGAAACTGATAGAGAACAAGATCGAAGGCTTCTCCATTCCCGTCAGCGATCTGCGACGAACAGCGGGCTAGCAGGAAACCGAAGCGTACTAGGCGTGTAAGAGTATTCCTACCGATTGCCCCGACTGGCAGTCGCTGCTTTCACCAAAGTGCCGCGCTTTGACGAGTGGAAGGTGATCAACCGCTTCCCCTGCAAACAGGGAGTTCCCCGTGGCTCCAGGCGGCACAAGTCCACACCAGCTTGTCATTGCACGCCAAAGTGCGCCAGCCGTGGTGCCGACAATCTCTTACGATCTCCAAGGGGAGGAAAGAGCCGTATTCTCGGGGTGGCTGAAGAGGCCGGAAAGAGAACGCAATGCCAAACAATCACTCCTCGAAAAGAATCATGATCGCGGCTGGGCTCCTTGCCCTGCTGTCGGTGGCCGATGTTTACGCCGAAACCAAGCTGGTCCGGGTCGAGATCCCGTTCAGATTCATCGCGGCAGACCAGGTCCTCCCGGCCGGAGTGTACCGGGTGACGGTCGATCCCACCTTCAACCGGATGGAACTGAGAACCGAGGACGGCGCCTCCGGCGCGTTTGTCTCGGTCTACACAGCTGCGAAAGCGCCCGCTTCTGACACGGGCAAACTGCTGTTCCATGGTTACGGCAACACCTTCTTCCTCCAAGGCGTATGGGCTGCCGGAATGACCAGCGGATATAAGCTACCCGCTTCGAAGGCGGAGCGCGAGATGGCGAAAGTTCGCTCCGCGGGCGCTCAGGTTGCCTGGCTACCCATCCCTGCGCGGTAGATTGACTGCCTTTGCTCGGTTTCTTGGTTGGGCCCGGTGAGAGCGTGCCGGTCGGCAAGCCGGCACGCTCTTCGCCT
>DATIFQ010000349.1:0-4165 GCA_035455185.1 Bryobacteraceae bacterium
GGGAACCGGGAATATGCGTGCGAGCTGGTGTTGAGGGAAATGGAGCGGTTGCCCAATGTCCCGGACCCAGCGAGCGCCTATACGGACCTCTCGTGCAGTGACCTGCCGGCCAGCGTCCAGGTGGACGCCTCCAGCGGACTCGATGCCGACGGGAAGTTGTTCTCGCGCGTGCAGGTGAGGTATGAGACCGTCCAACTGATACCGATCCCCGGGCTGCTCACCGGCAAGACCACAATAACTCGGACCGCCGAGTCGCGGATGTACGGAAAAACGAGGCCGTAGCTATGGAGCCGAGCAAGAAACAACGAGGAAGCACCCTGCTGGAGTTCACGCTTGTCGGGATTCCGGTGATCTTCATGCTGATCTCGATCTTCGAAATCTCCCGTGGCATGTGGCTCTATCACACGCTTGCCAGCGCCATCAAAGATGGCACGCGCTTTGCCATCGTCCACGGCAACAACTGCAACATATACCCCAGCAATTGTGTCGTCACGATCCGCGATATCTCTGAGCGGATTCGCCGCAATGCCGTCGGCTTCGTGCCGGATGACCTGCAGAACCTGGAGTTCATTTCCGCTACCCGTGGCAGGTTCACCTGCGCAACGCTCGCGGCCTGTCTCGATACCGGAAATCCAGGTGACCTGTCCTGGCCGGGCGGTCCGGTGGGAAGTGCGCCCGAAGATTTCCCTGATGGAAGACAGTTCGCGTGGGTCGAGATTCGAGCGCAGTATCCGTTCCGCTCCGCGATTGCAATGTTCTGGCCCGGTGCGGGCCGAGGTCAGAATTTCGGGGAGTTTATGCTCCCCGCCAGTTCGAGGGATCGAATCCAGTACTGAGGAGGTTGAGTATGGCGAAAAACCTTGGAAAACGCCGAGGCCAGGTGCTCATCATGGTCACCCTGGCTCTTCTGATGCTGTGCGGCATGCTCGGGCTGGTGGTGGACCTCGGCTGGTCCTATTTCACGAAGAAGTCTGCCCAGGCCGCCGCGGACGCTGGGGCCCTCGCCGCGGTCAAAGCAGCCATGGATGACGCAGTGGACATCTCCTCGTACACCTGCGGTGGCGGTGGAGCTGAGTGTCTGAGTGTTCCGACCCCATGCCCAAACCTCCCCGGAAACTTGCAGAGCGCGTGTATGTACGCCCAGCAGCACGGTTTCACCACCGGTGGACGCCAGTTGGTTACGGTGCAGGCCTGGGACCGCACCCCCAACCCGACTGTGGTCGAGAACTGCGGCCAGGGTGGCGCCTCGGTCGCGCATCCGCCCACGGCAGACCCGCCGTGCGTTGATACGTTCTATTGGGTCACAGTCAGAGTCACCGAGCGGATCCCCCAATTGTTTTCGTCGGTCTTTGGAAACACAGAAGGCATCGTCAGCGCCCGCGCGACCGCCGCTGTCGCAAAGTCGGTCACGCCGGCGTCGCTCATTCTGATCAACCGTGAGAACGATCCGTGGACCGACGATAGCGGTCAGGTCTATACCGGCAACAACCTCTATGTCGGTGGCACGCCGCAAGTGATAGTACCAGGTGGAATCATCATGGCGTCGGGGGCGGGTGGTCCTTCCAAACAGGACGCGTGGGCCGGTTACATCGCCGGCAGTGGCACGGTGGACTCGCAGGGCGGCACCTACATTCGTGACAACGGTGACTACTACATCTCGGGTGGCGGGTCGTGGACCATCACACCGGAGAACCAGCCTGACAACGAAATCTTCTGGGATCCATACGAAGGCATTGCCCAGCCGCCGGTCGCGTCGAACCCCCTCACTCCGATCCCTGTTCCGAATGGCAATCTCGGCTCCCTCAAGAACACCGTCTGCAAGAGCGGCTGCCCATCAGGCAACTATTTCGCGACCGGTATCCCAAAAGGCTGCAACAACTGCGCGGAGGTCGCGACCGGAGAGCAGATTGTCATCAACACGGACATTGAGTTTAATGGCGGGGGTTTCGGCGATTTCAACTTCTTCGGCGGGCTGAACATCGGCCAGGCGAAGGTAACGTTTGGGCCCGGCCGTTACGTGATGGCCGGCACCCTGAACGAGAACATCCCGCTGTTCAACACGGACAACAAGGCGAAGATTATCGGTGGTAACGGGGGCGATGCGGGCCGGCTTTTCATCCTCACCGACTCGCAGTACCCGGGCCTCGAGACTCAGGTGGCGAGCATCTCCTATACCCGGGAGTGGCCGGGCCCCAACAACTCCCTGACATTTTCCAAGAGCAGTATCAAGTCCGGGAATAACGAGGGATCCTCGACGGATCTGTACAGCCTGTCCAAGGACATCGGCAACACGGTGCCCGAGTTGGCGCCGTACCAGGGTTTCCTGCTTTGGCAGGACCGCAGGAACTCTTACGTCCACTACAAGGACGCCTACAAGTATGTAGATGACGGTGGCGATGGTGACCTGAACACGCCCGTCTACAACTACGACTTGATCCCCGCCTACCCCTCACTCGGCAGCACGTCCCCCCAGCTCGAGATCTGGGCGACCCCGTTTGCACACTTCGACGGTACTATCTACCAGCCGCGCGGCGCCTGGACGAGACTGCAAGCCTCGGGGAACTATAACGGGCCGCTTCGTATCGTGAGTGGTGCGCTCAAGACTCAGGGCTCTGGCCTCCTCCGGTTGACTGGCCCGGCCATTCAGACCATCGTCTACGTGACCGCTTTGGTGGAATAGAAACTGCAGAAATCAGGCAGGGGCACGCCGGGCGGCGTGCCCCGAAGGTGCCGCTTCACTCCACTAACGCAACGATATTCCGCAGCATCGGATCGTTCAGCCCTGCGAGGTGTAGAACGGCGTTCCCCTGAATTTTGAATCCGCCCGCTACAATCTGGAGCGGCCCTGAGTACCCGCTGCCCCCTCCGAGGGTCGTCCACGCTCCGCGGGGTTGATAGATTACTCCGTAAAGATGGCTCCCGGGTGACGCTTTGAAGAACAGCTCCGGTGACTTGTTGCTGGCCAGGCGAGTGTTCGCGCAAAGGGTGGGGTCGTCCCCGATGACGCAGCCTTTGTTGAATGTCAGCGGATCGGCCGGATCGTCGTAGTACCGCAGCACCGAGTTGTTCTGGTCCTGCCAGAGCAGAATCGGCGCCTCGAACTTCCGCAGCGTCTCCGGGACAATCGAATTTTGACGGTTGATCCCGTGCAGGTTGACCACAACATCGGTGTTGTTGCCGGCCTGGAAACCCGAGATACCGAACTCGAGTTGGTCCACAATCCGCCCGAGTTTCCCGCCCAAGTCCGTGGTCAGCTTCGCCGGAACCCTGAGAGGCACGGCCGTTTGCGTAGTCCAGTCCCATCCAACGTAGTTCGGGTCGGTGAAGATGAAGATCTCGCCCGGGTCGGCCTGTGGTCCGTTATTTGCCTGAAACGCATCCGTGCCATCGGTCATCGTCAGGTTCGTCGTGATGTCGAAGACCGGGAGAGGATCGCCGTTCGCCTGCGGCATGCGGCCGGCGAAGACGTAACGGCCCGGGTCGAAGCGGAGGTTTGTCGAACCCTGGCCTGCCTGTATGGCGCTGACGCCTCCGAAAAACACATACTCGCCAAAGTCCTCTGCGCCTTTCGAAAAATACACAGCTCCGGTGATCTGCACAGGCTGCCCGGTGGCATATGTCTCGTTTGTCTTCGGGTCCAAAGCGGACGCATAGTAGGCTCCCGGTTGTAGCACCAGCGGGTTGGCCGGGTCGTCTGTGCCCGTGATGGTTCCCCCAACCACTCCCTGCGGGAACATCGCGGGTTCGACCACCTTGTCCGGTGGCGGAGGCGGTGGCTGGTACTTGCCTCGCATCGGGTCGCGAAACGGATCGCCGTCGGGTTTACGATTGACCGGTGTCTGAAACCAGTTCGAACTGCCGCCGTTTGTGTACCAGCCTTCTTCACGGATATAGGTGAATGGCGCGTTCACGGTGCCGCCGCCCTGGTTTTCGCCGGCGAAGCGTCCGTTCTTGTCAGCTCCGTTGCTGGTGGAAGCCATGAGTATCCCGCCGTCCGCTTGAAGCGCGTACCGGCCCTGGTTGTCGTTTGCCTGCACCAGCAGATCCACACCGCACGAAAGCTGACTGCCACCCTCCATCGGAATGCAGTCGTTCTGGCGGTTTATCAGGATGAGTGAACCCATCCCGGCCGAGTGTGCGACCGCCGCCGTCGCCCGGGCGCTCG
>DATIFQ010000350.1:0-3326 GCA_035455185.1 Bryobacteraceae bacterium
CACGACGACCCAGGAGATCCGCCAACTCGCGCATCAGCGCCGACAGATCAAGCAGCCCCACGCGGGCGTCAGGCAGGAAATCTACCAGCAGATCCACGTCGCTGTCCGGGCGCAGCTCGCCGCGGGCCGCCGAGCCGAAGAGCGAAAGCTCTTTTACGTGGTATCGGCGGCAAACTTCGGCAATTTGAGCTTCCGGAAGTACCACACCCGGCGCGATCGTCATGGAACGAGCTCCTGTCACTCATTATGAACCAGTCCCCGGCCGGGTGAGGCCGTGTCCCGCCGGCGGTAGAATGAGAGCGTGGCGGTAGCGCGGTGTCTCGCGGGGCTCTTGGTGGCGTCTGCGCTGTTCGGGCAGACCGAGTTTTTCCCATTGGAGAAGGTGCGCGCGGGGATGCGCGGCACGGGAAAGACCGTCTTCTCGGGGAACCGGGTTGAGGAATTTCAGGTTGAGATTCTCGGCGTTCTGGAGAATGTCGGTCCGAAGCAGTCCCTGATCCTCGCGCGCCTGGCCGGCGGGCCGCTCGAGAAGACGGGCGTGCTTCAGGGGATGAGCGGCAGTCCGGTGTATCTGGAAGGGCGGCTGCTGGGCGCCGTCTCGATGGCCTTTCCGTTCTCGAAGGAGCCGATCGCCGCCATACGTCCGATCGGCGAGATGTTGCTTTCGGCCCGAGGCGGCAAAGCCCGCACGGTGCGGGCGCGTGTTTCGCTGCTCGACGAAGACCTCACTCGTCCGTTCACCCCGCCCGAAGAGGTTCGCGCGGGCGGAGCGAGACTGATCGACATCGCAACGCCGGTGTCGTTCGGCGGCCTGACGCGAAACACCGTCGAGCACTTTGCGCCGCAGTTGCGCGCGCTGGGACTCGAGCCGGCGCAGGGAATGTCCGGCGGGGGAAAGGCGCGGGCGAGCGATGGCGCGACGCCGCCCTTCGAACCGGGCTCCATGATCACGGTGCAGTTGATGAGCGGCGACATGAGCATCGGTGCGGACGGCACGGTGACCTATGTGGAGGGAAAGAACGTGTACGCCTTCGGGCACCGTTTTCTTTCCATCGGGAACACTGAGCTACCGTTTGCGCGCTCCGAAGTGCTTACGTTGCTGCCGAGCCTGGCCTCTTCATTCAAAATCTCGGCCGTGCGGGAGTGGATGGGTACGATCCTCGACGATCGCAGCACGGCGGTCAGCGGATTGCTGGGAAGACGCACCGCGACGGTACCGCTTTCGATCGAAGTGACGCGGCGGGGCGAGCATGCCGGCGGCGCCCGGTCGAGCTATCGGATGGAGATGGTGAACGACCGGTACCTGGCGCCGTTTCTGGTGCAGATGGCGGTCTACTCGGCGATTGACGCCACCGAGCGGACGGTGGGCAGTTCGACGCTGGCATTGAACGGCGTCTTCGAATTTCGCGACGGGACGACGCCGATCCGGCTGAACAACTCATTCTCGGGCGAGTTCAGCGTGCCGCAACAAGTGTCTCTTGCGACATCGATTCCACTCGCCTATGCGCTCCAAAGCGGCTTCGACTCGCTTCAGCTCAAGAACGTGAAGCTCGAGATCGAATCGTTCGATGAGAAGAAGCAGGCGCAGATCGAACAGGTGTGGACCTCCCGCCAGGAAGTGCGCGCGGGCGACGCGGTCGAATTAACGGTGGTCCTGGCGTCGCCGAACGGCGCGGAGGTGAAGCGGAAAGTGACATACGAGGTTCCGGTCGGGGCCCCCGCTGGGCCGCTTTACTTCACCGTGGCCGATGGGACGACGACGAACCTCACCGAGATCCGCCAATTCGTGGGCGCGCAGCCCCGATCGCCGTCGCAACTGGTGTCTTTGGTCAACTCGCTCCGCGGCAACACAAAGGCATATGTGCGCATCTGGCGCCCGGATGCCAACTACGACGTGCAGGGACACGACTTTCCGTCGCCGCCGCCGTCGCTCGAGCAGGTGCTGGTTCAGACGCAGGCGGCAGTCGGAGGAGGCTTTCCCGGACGAAGCTCGAAGGTCGCGGAACTTGAGATTGATGCCGGTGGAGTGGTCGTGACAGGATCGAAAACCGTTCAGGTGGACATCAAAGGATGAGATACGGCCTGCCGTTGATCTTGCTTGCTCTCATGGCCGCGCGCGGAAATGCTGCGGGCACGGCCACGTGGGAGATGGGCAGCTACCAGGATTTCCTGCGCGGTCAGTTCACCGGCGTTTCGTTGAGCCGGGATGGACGGCTTATGCTGGCCCCGAAAACGGAGACGCTGTTCTCCTCAGACCAGCCTGTGATCTGGAGCGTGGCGCAGGCTCCGGACGGCACGCTGTACGCGGCTACGGGCCATCGCGGCCGGGTTTTCAAGGTCGACAAGTCCGGCAAGAGCGAGGTGGTCTGGACGGCCGACCAGCCCGAAGTGTTTGCCGTCGCGCTCGACGCGAAGGGTACGTTGTATGCCGCGTCGTCGCCGAAGGGGAAGATCTATCGCATCGAGGGCGGGAAGGCTGTCGAGTTCTTTTCGCCGGGCTCGGTGTACATCTGGTCGCTCGTGTTTGCGAGGGACGGGACGGCGTTCGTGGGAACGGGCGACGAAGGCAAGGTCTTTCGCGTCGATCGCTCCGGCAAGGGCGAGATCTACTACGAGACCGGTCAGACGCACGTCACGACGCTGGCACTCGACACGCAGGGGCGGCTGCTCGCCGGCACGGAACCGAACGGCATCCTGTACCGCATCGAGGCGAAGGGCAAGGCGTTCGTTCTGTACGACGCGGACCTTCCCGAAATCCGGGCCATCACGACCGCTTCCGACGGGGTGATCTACGCTGCCGCGCAGGGTGGTGCGAGCACTCGCAGGGGCATCGCGGCGACGCAGGCGGCGCCGGGGGGAATGGGCAAGCCGGTCGTGAGCGCCACGGCGACGACCATCACCGTCACCGATGAAGCGCAGGGTGGGGTCGAGATTAAGCCCAAGCCGGAAGCAGCCAAACAGGCGCCTGCCGTGACCCCACAAGTGACGACGCAGTTCAGCCCGATTGTGGACGTGAGCGGCATCGAGAAGTCGGCGCTTTACAGGATCTGGCCCGACAATACGGTCGAGACGCTCTGGAGCTCGAAGGACGAAAACGTGTACGATGTTCTGCCCTCGGGAGGGCAGATCGTCTTTTCCACGGACGGGAAAGGCCGCATCTACCGGCTTGGCGCCGATCGCAAGGTGACCCTGCTGGTCCAGACGAACGAGAGCGAAGCGACCCGCCTGGTGCAGGGCGCTGGTGGATTGCTGGCGGCAACGGGCAACCTCGGCAAGATCTTCCGGTTGAGCGACGCTACCGAAGCAAGTGGCGTGTATGAGGCGCC
>DATIFQ010000351.1:0-4624 GCA_035455185.1 Bryobacteraceae bacterium
CTCCGGACCGCCATAGGGGCTCGGCTCGCCGATGCCGATGATGCCCTTGTCGGTGAGAACCTCGACGAGGATTGCGTCGGCCTTCCAGACGACGAAGCTGGCGGTCACCCATTGCTTCTCACGCGGGAGTTCATGGGAGAGCAATGTCACGCGGATGTCGGTGATCTTGAGATTCTCACGAGGGATGCGCGCAAGCGGGCTCGCGCGCAGAGGCAGCGCACTGGCCGAGCAAGCTGCCAGGAACGCCCTGCGGCCAAGCCGGTTCATATCCGGTTGAACACTTGGATCGCCTTCGTCAGCGACTTGAACTTCTTGATGAAGGGGACCATCTTTGATTCGCGCTCATCGATCTCTTGCGATTTGGCCAGGACCTCGGCCGCCTTCCCCGCGGGAACCCGCACCACGCCATCCTCGCCCGCGACGATGATGTCGCCCGGCTTGATGGTCACGCCGCCGCAAGTCACCGGCTCGCCCTGGGAGACGCTCGCGTAGCGGCCGACCGCCGTTGCTGGCGTCACGCTGCGGGCGTACACGGGGAGATCCAAAGCGCGGATCTCGCCGACGTCGCGCACGCCGCCATCGATAAGGAAACCGGCCATTTCGCGCGCCTTCGCCGTTGTGGCCATCAGGCCCCCGATGGCCGCTACATCGAGGCCATCCTCCATGACGATGACGCCGACGTCGCCGGGCTTCGAACCTTCGATCATCTCGACCGAGTGCTTCACCGCAAGGGCGGGGGTGGCCTTCTCTGGGGGCGCCGGGCGGACCAGTGCGGTCCGCGCGCGTCCGACGAACTTGCCCGGGATCATCGGGCGCATGTCATGCGAAAGAAAGCCGCGCTCGCCAACGACTTGATCGACCGCATCGGCCACCGAGGCAACCGTCGATTTTTGAAATCCCTCGATGATCGGATCGAAGATCGGATCGGCGGCCACCTGCTGGGAACCTCCGCTCACCGCTACCACGATCGAGACCGCGAACACGAGAACCGCCACAATCAGGAAATATCTGGTTTTCATTTCTTCTTCCTCGTCTCTTCAAACTGTTTCTGGAGCTCCGGGCTCATCGGATAGACGTTCCGGAACCGGTGCTTCTTCTGTCGGGCAAGATCGCGCTCATAGTCCTCCCGCTCAACGTACGTCTTGACCTGCTCGATCACCTTGTCCGCAAGTTGCGGCGGGAAGAACAGCACCGCCTCTTCATCGGCCAGTACCGCGTCTCCCGGTATCACCGTCACCGACCCCACCCGCACCGGAACATTCCAATCAACCCCAACCTGCACGGCGCCCTTGGGGTCGAAGCCCACCGCCAGGACAGGGAAGCCTTCCATCAGCCGGAGCTCGGAGAGGTCGCGCGTCGATCCCCAGAGCACCGCACCGCGCGCCCCCGCCACCTGCGCGCCGAGCGCCGAGATATCACCGAAGAAGACGCCGTCGGGAACAGTGCCGCCGAGGTCGACGACAAGGACATCCCCCGGCTTGGCCTCTTCCGCGGCGCGGACATTGTATGCGCGAGGCCAGTCGCCTTCATTGGCCAACGTGTTCATTGCCTCGTCGAGATCCGGCCGCCGCGGCAGGTAACGGATCGTTAGTGCGCGTCCTGCGAGCTTCTCTGTCGGACGCGTGGATTGCAGCCCGGCGTGGTAGCAGTTGGTGTAGCCCAGCCGCTGAAGAACCGCCCACACGGCCTCGATGGGCAGCTTCCTGAGTTCGTCGATCTGCGAGACTGTGAGTTCTGTGCGCTGCTGCTTGAGCACCTCCATCACCGGATGGTAGGTGTCTCGGCTCGCACGCAGCTTTGGGTCCGGCGTCACCTGGCCCGCGCAAAAACCGGCTGTGATCGCGACTGCCGCCATCATTCGGATTCCCATCTCATTCTCCTAAAGGCTCGAACCAGCCAGTGCCGGGCGCGCGGTGCTGCTTCGCCACTTCGTCGTTCATCTCCACGCCGATTCCCGGCCGTTCGGGTACGGGAATGAATCCTTTTTCGATGATGTCGCCTTCCTTGACAAACTGCCTCCATATTTCGAGCCGCTGGATCCAGTGCCACTCGAGCACCAGGAAATTCGGGATCGCGGCGCAGACGTGGCAAGACGCCATCGCTCCTACCGGCGAGACTACACAGTGTGGCGCGACCGGAACGTAGTAAGTATGCGCCATGTCGGCGATCTTGCGCGACTCGAGCAGTCCCCCGCACTTTTGGATGTCGGGCATCAGGATGTCCGCGGCTCTCTTTTCAAGCACCTCGCGGAACCCGTGCCTGAGGAACAGGTTCTCGCCGCAGCAGATGGGCGTCTTTGTCGATTCGCGGATGTCGCGCATCGCGTCGACATTCTCGGCCGGCACCGGTTCTTCAAGCCAGAGGAGACGGAGCGGCTCGAGTTCGATCGCCACCCGCTTGCCGGTGGTCATGTCGTAGCGGCCATGCATGTCGGCCGCAAGGTCCGTCCGCTTGGCCAGGGCCTCGCGAGCGACGGAAGCCTTACGGACCATGGTGTCGATTTCCGCATTGCTCGCAGTCCAGTTGACCGGGTCCCAACGCATCGGGTCCCGGCCATCGTCGAGATCGATCTTGATCGCCGTGAATCCGAGTTCCTCGATCCGGCGGAAGCGCTCTTTCGCCCGCGTTTCTTCGGGATCCGGCGCCTGGGTGTCGCAATAGAGGCGGATGCGGTCGCGCACCTTGCCGCCGAGCAATTGATAGACCGGCAAGCCGACGGCCTTGCCGGCGAGGTCCCACAACGCAATCTCGACGCCCGAAAGGGCGGCGACATACTGACCGGCCTGCGCTCCGGCGAAAATTCCGGCCGTGCGAATCCTTTCGAAAAGTGCTTCCACGTTGAGCGGATCTTCTCCGATGAGCATTCGGCGGAACGAGGCGACAAGCGGCTGACCGCCCGTCGCGGCGTCGGTGGCCTCACCATGACCGACGAGTCCCTGGTCGGTGTAGATCTTGACGTGAAGCTGGTTTCCGTGAGCGCGGACCATCGCTGTGCGGACGTCGGTGATTTTGAGTTTTGGTCTCCGGTATGGAGAGACCGCGTTCTGAAGTGAGGCCGATAGTCCTTCGAGACTGAGCGCTCCCGCCGCGCCTGCGAGGACGGCCCTCCTGCTGATCTTCGGCATCGAGTCCGATTATATGCCGCGCGAGGGCGGAATCAACGGCACTCCAGGATGAGCGCTTCGGGCTCCGCGCCGGGGCCCGCTTCTATGGCGTACGACTGAGTCGTGCGCGGATTGACGATCTTCTCTGCGTGGGTCCGCTGTTGGCCACCTTCGCGCCAGACGTGCGTGATCGTGAGCTGGCTGCCGGGGCGGGCTGGAGTAACGGTAGCGAGGCGAAAATCGTCGACGGCAACGCCCTCGACGTTATAACGGACGTAGACTTTTCGCGTGCCCGGCGGCAGCGTGCGCACTTGACGATCCACCTCGGGCCAGCGCAGCAGGCGGTCGATCGGGACGCCGTCGCGCCAGGTGAGTTTTTCGTCGTAGCTCCACAGCTCGCGGAACTCTCCGTCCGGTGCGGTGGACCACGAGAGTGATGCCGCGCGCTTGCCGGACGTGCCCGTGGACCGTAGGGCCGTCTTGCGCGTTTCGGCGGTCAGCTTGTCCGGGGCGAGGTTGTCGCGGATGTCCAGGAATCGTCCGCCGGCATCGAAACCGGAAAGAGTCACTCCGTCAGGGGAGGACAACTCGAAGAGAAACTCCGCGGGCCCGGCGTCTCTTGCGACAGCATAGCTCTGTCCTCCTTCGAGCACGAGACGGTAGTTGGCGGTCTTTAAAGCGACGCGCTCGACCTGGTCTGTCCGGATCGGCAGGACCCTGCGCCGTTGCGGTGCTCCGGGACTGTAGACCATCTCATTGCGGCCGGGCTGAAGCTCGGGGAGGGTGCGCGGGTTCAGTTGAAATCGCGTGTTGATCTGGAAGTCCTGGAGTTTGACGCCGCCGGTGCGAGTCAGGCGCACGAGATATCCGTAGGTTCCGCTGACGGCACTGATCCGGCCATGTTCGGAGGTTGTCTTGACGGCCGGTTCGGCGTTCCACGGGCCGTTGTGCGCGCCAGAGATTTCACCAGACTTGAACCATGCCCGCCCGCCGTCGGTCGAAGTTTCAATGGAGAGTTCCTCTCCGCGCGCCATGGCGGCGCGCATCGTGAACTCCGCATCGATGATGACGTACGGGCTCGACACTTCGATGACCGCCGGGCTCGCCGTGGGGATGACCGGCGGCTTGTACTCGATCACACCCGTTCCCCACAGCCGGCCGTCGCGCTGGCTGTGAGGCCCGTCGGCGGTGCGGATCTTGTACTGCGCCACCTCGCGCGGGAACTCGGACCACTGGCGGCCGTCGTATTTGTAAGGAAGGTAGTAAAGGCCTGGCTTCTCGGGCTTGTAATAGCGGATCATCCGCTCGCCTGGGCGGAGAACGAAATCCATCGTGTGCCCCTGTGAGTACCGCGTGTGCGGGAACAACCAATTGTCCTTAGTTGTCGTAAAAAGTTCAGCGAGACCTTCCATGGCGGCTTCTTTGACGTCTGCCGGGTACCAGGGATCGTCTACTTGCGACTTGTCGGCCTCGGTGGGTGACTTCAGCTTGCCAAGCATGATTCCGCCGTCGCGCTCGAT
>DATIFQ010000352.1:0-20486 GCA_035455185.1 Bryobacteraceae bacterium
CGAAAGCCTCGGATATCCCCCTGAATTGTTAGTACCACTTCCGGCCGAAAGCGTGGAAGCGTTCTCGGGTGTCTCCAATGTGTCGTTATTCGCCGAGATTCCCAGAGGCAGCGTTGTTCTGGACTTGGGGTGCGGCGCGGGGCTCGATTCAGTCGTTGCTGCACGCCGCACAGGGCCCGCGGGAAGGGTGATTGGGATCGAATTCAGCGAGGAGATGAGCAGCAGAGCGCAACGCGGCGCGGCGGCTGCGGGCTTCCGCAACTGGCTTGTTTGCCAGGCGGATGCCGAGCGGCTCCCGATCCTCGACAACGCGGTAGACGTTGCGCTTGCCAACGGGATCTTCAATCTGAATCCGGCGCGGAAGGCCATTTTGCGAGAGCTTGCACGTGTGTTGCGGCCAGGCGGGGCAGTGTACGGGGCGGAGTTGATCCTGTCCGAGCCTTGCCGGCGGGGCGGCAGATGACCGAGGCCGATTGGTTTGCCTGAATCGCCGGTGCAAAAGAGGGCGGCGCCTTCCTCGATGAGTTCCGGGCGGCGGGATTCAGCGACGCGTGTTTCCTGAGGGTCTCGCGTAACGCGCGGACGAAGGACCCAAGGGTGCTGGCCGCGGAGTTCCGGGCGGTGAAGTGATGAGCACCTGCGCAATGCCTGCTACGCCGCAGGCACACCCCGACGACGCCGTTGATATATTCGGCTCGCCTGCACACCCTTGGCCGGATCGGCTGAGTGGGGGCTACCGTTTCTTCAACGACAGCGACATCCCGCGATCGTGCATGTGAATGAAAACAGTGTCCAGCTTGGGATTCGTCGTCACCGCCTCCACGAATTCCGGCCGCGCGGTGGGGTACCGCATGTTGTGCGCGACGATCATTCCGCCAGGGCGCACGAGAGGCAAGACCTGCTCCAGATATTGCCGGTAGCCTTCTTTCTCCGCGTCGATGAACACCAGATCCACCGGACCCTTCACCTTCGCCAGTTCCTTATGAGCGTCACCCTCAACCAGCGTCACAACGGTCTCGACTCCCGCCTTCTTGAAGTTGTCACGCGCGATCGCCGCCCGATCCTTATCCAGTTCGAACGTCATCAGCCGCCCGCCGGTCTTGCGCAGCCCATTTGCGAACCATAGCCCGGAATAGCCGGTAGAAGTCCCGAATTCCAGCACTGTCTTCGCTCCGGAGAACTCCGCCAGCATCCGCAGGACCCGCGCGTCGCTCAAGGTTACGTTGGCGAAGCGGGGCGCCGCCTCCGCCACTTCGATGATCTTCTTCTCGGCCTCCGATTCGGGTAACGGAAATCGCGCGAGCGCCTCGCCGGCGAAGTCCGATCGGTGAGCCGCGATGAGGAGCCAACGGCCGTTCGCTTTCTGCCAGGTACGCATGAACCGCTGGCGCACCATCTCGGGAGCGTGGTTTTCTCTCTGCCGTTCGACTCGCTCGACTCCGCAGACGATGCCGGTGTCTCCGATGACGCGATAGAGGGTTCCTTCCTCCGGCTGAACGCTCCACGATTTGAACGGTGAGAACAATGCCCGGACAACTTCGCGCCGCTGCTCCGACGACCGGGCGGCCCAATCCGCAGGTGCCTCCGCGTCCACGCTCAGGTACACGAACTCCTTGTGGAACCTGCCGAGGATTTCCTCCGCGTCATGCCGGTTCAGGGCTTCGAGTAGCCCGTCGTCTGCGGTCTTTAGCTCCTCTGTTCCGGATGGCCAAGCGGCCCGGGAAAGCAGTATTGTCCCGGCAATCAGCGAAAGCGCCAATTCACTGATATTCATCCCCTTTTCCTCCTGAGTCTTGTGAAGTGATGTGCGATCTCTGTCGCGACCTCTGACCTGGTCACACGCCAGATGCCCAGTCCGGGCCAGTCCACAGATAACCGCGGAGCCCGAATTTCCCTTATCTTAAGTCACCCAGAATTCCCGGTGCGCTCCGGTGCTGATTGTCAGGCTTCGATCCAGTTGCTGCGCTCGATAATGGTTGGCGGTTCGTAGCTGTGGCCCCTGGCCAGGCGCTTGTCCTCACGAATGCTGGTCCACCAGAGGACGGGTCCGAGGAGTCGGGCAGTGGCGGCGGTCAGCACGCCGAACTCCCGCTCGAGGTCCTTGCGCAGAGCGCGGATCTGCAGGGTCACGGAGTGGTTGGTCCGCTTGAGCCGGTGCTCCATCGCCCACAGGATTCCGGCGTACACACGCCGCAGCGAGCTCGCCTCCCGCTCGAATCGTTCCCTGACGCGCAGGTCTGGGTGATTCCTGTGCCGCTTCCAGCCTTCGAACGTGGTCCGGCAGATGCGAAACAGGCTCGGTCCGTTGCGTTCGAAGTCCCGCAAGAAAGCCCAGTCAAGAAGCCGCTTGGACTCCTCCCGTGAGATCGCCGCATGCTGGAAGTTGAAGCCGAACTGGCCGTGAATGTCCGCGAGATCGACGTCGAGCAGCTTTCCTCGTTCAGCCATGTCGCGATAGAGCGGCGTGCCCGGCACGGGGGTGTAGAGCATGAACTGGTGCAAGTCGGTCTCGTGCGCGATGGCGTGCTCGATTTCCTCGGTGATGTTCTCCGGGGTGTGGTGCTCCAGACCCAGAATCGTGGAGCCGAGCAACATGATGCCGTGCCCGCGGAGTTCGCGCGCCATGCGCAGCGTGTCGGCGCCGTCGAGCTTGGAGTAGTTCGAGCGCGGCGATTCGAGGCCGAGCCAGATCGAGGAGACGCCTAACTCCACCAGCTTTTCGCAACTGTACTTCCGAATCGCATTCGCGGAGGAAAAGATGTTGAGCGCCCAGCTCTTCCGGGCCTGCTTCATCCTGGCAAGCAAGTCCATGGCGCGTTCCTTTTGCAGCAGGAAGTTCTCGTCCATGATGAAGAATGACTTCACATTCCGCGAGGTCTCAGCCTCCTCCATCACCCGGAACAATTCCTCACCCGTGGAATAGAAGTTGAGTACTTTGCCTTTCCCGCCGAAGAACGCCGAGGTTGTACAGAAGTTGCAGCCCATCGGGCAACCCACCGACGCGATCACAGTGGCGGAACTGTCGGTTTTCTCGGGGACTTTGATGCCCATCACACGCAGGTCGAACCCGGAGGAGAGCGCGGGATGAAGGATGGGCGCATCGACATCCTCGCCGAGATACCGGCGCATCCACGCGATGCCGTCGCCCTTCACGATATGGTCGGCGTCCAGGATGTGCTCCACGCCGGGGATGGCCGTGACATGCCCGCCGACGACGATTGTCGAATGCGGCGAGAGCTTCCGCACCATGCGGCACATCTCGCGAGCTTTGCCCACGTTCACAATGATCGAGGAGATGCCGACCACGTCGTACTGGTTCGTGGAGAGCTCGCACGCGAAAGCCTCTCGGGTCGGGAAATCCAGCACTGTGCAGGGCGCCGAGATATTCTGCTGGATCATCATGATGCCCCACGACCGGTGGAAGCGGCGCAAGGAAAACGATCCCTGCGCTCTTGTCACCTGGTTGTGGTAGAGCTCCATCGGGTTGATGGCGCGGCTGCCGAATTCATCGTCCCGGGCGTACGGGCCGAAGACGGAACTGAGCAGGATACGGGTACGCGACCCGTTCGGGTGGGGATCAATCATCGTGGAGAAGGCTCGACGGAAAAGGTTCCCTTACGCTTTTGTTCCAGCGGGCGTGAAAACCGGCTGTCTCGCGGCAGGTCCGCGGAAACACTGCGGGGAGTCAGGCGAACGTTCAGTACACGCTCGATGCGGCGGATTTCATTGCGCTCGTTGCGCGTGCTGAACGTGGAGGCGGTGCCGCGGGCGCCGGCGCGGCCGGTGCGTCCCACACGGTGGACAAAGTCCTCGGGTACGTGCGGGAGATCGTAATTCACCACGTGAGCGATGCCGTCCACATGAATGCCGCGGGCGGCCACATCGGTGGCCACCAGGACGCGATACTGCCCGTCCTTGAATCCGTTCAGTGCCTGGTTGCGCTGGCTTTGCGTTCGGCCGCCGTGGATGCTGGCGGTCTTTACACCGGTGTGGGAAAGCTTTTTCGCCAAGCGGTCCGTGCCGTGCTTTGTTCGCGCGAACACAAGGAAGGATCCCGGCTCCTGTCCGATCAGCCGGGTGAGCAGGCCGAGTTTGCGGTCTGACTCGACCTCATACACGTGTAGGTTAACCTGGTCGGCGGGCTTGGTGGAAGGCCCGATGGCTACGCGGACGGGATTGCGTACGTACGCCTGAATCAGATGCGCCACCGATTGTTCGATGGTGGCCGAGAAGAGCAGAGTCTGGCGGGAGGCCGGCACCACCTTCAAAATGGCGTGGAGGGCGGGCAGGAATCCCATGTCGAGCATGCGGTCTGCTTCGTCCAACACGAAGAAGTGCACGCCGCTGAGGCTGACGAGGCGGCGGTCCAGAAAATCGCACAGACGGCCGGGTGTGGCGATCAGGACCTGAGCGCCTTGCCGGATAGCTCGCAGTTGACCGGCTTCACTCATGCCACCCACCGCCACGGCGGACCGGATACCAGTGCCTGCGGTTATGCGGCTGAACGATTCGTTGGTCTGCATGGCGAGTTCGCGAGTGGGGCTGAGGATGAGGGCGTTGATGCCGCTCTTGCAGCTTCCGCCCATCAGCGACTGAAGCAACGGGAGGAGAAACGCCAGGGTCTTACCAGTTCCGGTTTGCGCGGTGGCCACCACATCTTGGCCGGCGAGCGCCGGCGGGATCGCCCGGGCCTGCACGGCAGTCGGCTGGACAAAGCCCTGCTTTGCCAGATTGCTCTGCAACCGAGAGCACAGAGAGAGTTCAGAGAAATTTTTCATTCAGAGTTTTGCGGAAGAGGAATCAGCTAGCCGGGAAAAAAGGAGAGGTTTTGCGGATCGGCTTCCAGTACGCTTCCAGAATAGCGCAGTTCCGGCGCGAATGCTCGCCGTCACTTGCCGCTCGGGGTCATCCCCCGCTGCTCGCGGCCAACGAAGTGATACCACCTGTTTTTGGCTTATGCTCGCTCCGGAACCGCGCCGGCGGTGTGCCGAACGCGCGCTTAAACGCGCGGTTGAAAGCGGCTTCGGATTCGTATCCCACCTCAGCGGCGATCTGCGCCACACTGCGCGGGGTGGACATGAGGCTGCGGGCGGCCAATTGCAGCCTCCACCGTGTGAGATACGCCATCGGGGGCTCCGAGAGGTAGCGGCTGAAGCGCTCCACCAAAGCCGAGCGTGACAAACCGACTTCCTTGGCTAGCTGGGCGATGGTCCACGGCTGCTCCACCCGGCTGTGCAAGATCGCAAGACTCTTGCCGACTACAGGGTCCCGTGTACCAGCAAGCCACCCGGTCTGCTCCGCCGGCAAAGCGGCAACATAGCGGCGAAGTGTATCGACAAAGAGAGCTTCGGAGAGTTTCGCCAGCATGGCTTCGCTGCCCGGCTGGCCGGCACCCGCTTCATCGACGAGATGGCGGATGCAGTTCTCGAGCCATCGGCCGGAGCCGTCTGCGCGGATGTTGACTTTCATCATGCGGGGCAGCCCGCTCAGAATCGGGCGGAACAGGTGCGGTTCGCAGGCCATGTAACCGCAAATAAACCGGCTGACCTCACCACCGCCACCAGTGCGCATCAGCCCAAGGCTTCGCCTTCGGATCAGCGGCAAGATATCGGAGATCTCTATGGATTGTTCCCGCGCGCTGCTGGCCATCCTGTGCGGATCGCCGTGCGGAAAGATGACAATGTCGCCGGCGTTGAGGCTGAGCAGATTGCCACCTTCCAATTGTGCGTAAGCGGAGCCCTCGATCACGAAGTGATAGATGATCAAATGTTCGGCGCCTGGGACGAGGTGGGGCGCCAAGCAATCGGAGCGCGGCGAGGCGACGCTCCAGGGAGCCGAAAGCTCCGCGTTGAAGAACAGTGCGCCCTTCAGCTTGACACCGTTCAGGATTTCCGAGAACGCGTCCAAACGGCCCCTCCGTTTTCTCTGCAAAGTCTCGTGGACGCCCGGCAAACCTCAATGCTACCACTGGACTCCAGAGCAAAGACTCCGGGCGCTAAGGCATGGCCGAACCGCGCCCATTTACCCACAATTATCTTGACCACACAGCCTGCGCGCAACTGGGTGGCTGTTGTGGGTCAGAGGGAGAGACCGATGAAAAAAGCCCTTTCCGTTACCTATGGCGCCCTGGCTTACGTGATG
This sequence comes from Bryobacteraceae bacterium, assembly GCA_035455185.1. Lineage (GTDB taxonomy): Bacteria > Acidobacteriota > Terriglobia > Bryobacterales > Bryobacteraceae > JAEHDI01. The sequence goes on from DATIFQ010000352.1 coordinate 6,142, forward strand.
TTCCTGGGCGCCTATTTGTACCTGATAGCGTTTACCGTGAATGCTGTCCCGAATTCCATCAGCGGACCGACATCGCTGCCGCCTCTGTTGGCGGCAGCCATTGACCTGGGGCTCATTACGATCTTCGGTTTGCAGCACAGCATCATGGCGAGACCCGGATTCAAGCGCCTTTGGACGCGGATCGTTCCGCCACACCTCGAGCGCAGCACCTACGTGGTGATCGGGTCGGTGATGGTTGTCTTGATCGTGGTGTGCTGGCAGCCCATCGGCGGCGAGATCTGGAACGTGACCGGCGCAGGCATGGTTGCCCTGTACGCGATCGCGGCGCTTGGATGGCTCGTGGTTCCCGTCACCAGCTTTCTTACCGATCACTTCGAGCTGTTCGGCCTGCGCCAGGTCTTCGAGTATGCGCTCGGCCGGCCGAAGTCGAAGCCCATGTTCAAGGTGCGGGCCTTTTACAGGAAGGTTCGGCATCCCATGATGCTCGGCTGGATGGTGGGGTTCTGGGCGACGCCCTACATGACAACGGGTCACCTGTTGTTTGCGGGACTGATGACGTCCTACATCCTGGTTGCCATCCATTTTGAAGAGCGGGATCTAGCGCGCGAGCACGGTCCGGCGTATCGCGCCTATCAGGCTCGGGTGCCCAAGTTGGTGCCGTTCAGCAAACCGGCGGGAGCGGAACAGGGTGCGTTCGAAGGAATGGTAGGAGAACCGCAGATTCAGTGAACGCAGGGGAGAAGCCACGTTCCACTGATGTCCAATCCTTTCAGTCGTGGCTCGGCAACTGCGTGCGGTTGGTAGTTAATCTCCTAGCGCCGGCTCAGCGGCCAAGCGTCGACCCGACAGCCAGACTCTCCCGTCTTCGACTAACGAGTAGCCGACGGGCACGACCAATAGGGTGAGCAACAGGCAGAGGGTCTGTCCTCCGATGATGGTGACGGCGATCGCGGACCGCTGCGAGGCGCCGGCGCCGATGCCGATTGCGGTGGGGATCAGACCCGCCACAATCGAGAAGGTCGTCATCAGAATCGGACGGAGCCGCACGCGGTTGGCTTCGAGGATCGCCTCGCGGAGCGGTTGGCCCTGCTGCCGGAGGCGATTCATGTAGTCAATCTGAAGAATGCCGTTCTTCTTGACAATGCCAAGCAGCAGCAGCACACCAAGAGCGCTGAACAGGTTCAGGCTCCGCCCCGTGCCGATCAGCGAAATCAACGCGAAGGGGATCGACAGCGGCAGGGTGAGCAGAATGATGAACGGATGGACCAGGCTTTCGAACTGGGCTGCCAGCACCATGTACATGAAGATCGAGGCGAGGCCGATGGCCAGAATCATGTTGGCTGTGGTCTCCTCAAGAATCTTCACCTGGCCGGAGAAACGCATCTCGTATCCGGCCGGCATTCCGACTCGCGCGATGGCTTCCTGTGTCTGCGCGGCGGCTTCGCCCAGGGAACGGCCCGGCGCTACGTTGCCGTAAATGCCGACCGCGAACTGGCGGTTGAACCGGTCGATGCGGCTGGGACCTAGCCCGCGGTCCACATGGGCCACGGAATCGAGCCGGATCAGCCCGAGTCTTGCAGAAGGCACAAGAAGACGGCTCAGTGCGTTAGGGTCGTCTCGCTGCGAGGGCAGGAGGCGCATCGTGACCGGATACTGTTCGGAGCCTTCCTTGAAGGTGGAGATCTCATCCTCGCCGGACATCAGCAGCCTGACGGCGCTGGCAATGTCGGAAACGCGGACACCAAGATCGGATGCCAGCGAACGGTCTATGTCCACCTGGAATTCGGGATTGCTGAGGTTGAGGTTCACTTTGATGTCGGCCACGGCGTCGGCATGCGTCAATTCGATGCTTGCCTGTTTTGCGAGCTCCATCACTTTGCCGAGGTCCGGACCGAGAAGCTGAGCGCGAATCGGAGAGAACGTCTCGTGCCCGCCCAACGCGTTGGGAAAGGTCACGCGGGGGCGAGTATAAGGATAGTCGCGGAGCACGGCCCGCACGTGCTGTCCCATCTGCTCGATACTCTCACGCTCGCTCACGTCCTTGAGCAGAATGGTCATCCACGCCATCGTCACGCGGTCCGCGAAGGACGAGGTCTGCGGCACGACGGTGACCACGCCTGGTATTTTGCGGATCTTTCGAGAGATCTCCAGGGTCACCTTCTCGGTCGCTTCCAGGGACGCCCCCTCCGGCATTTCGAGCATCACCGAGAGCTCGTTCTGGTCTTCCTGCGGCATCCAGTCGCGCCCGATGTGTCTGCTGAGCAGGAACGTTGAGGCGAAGGTCAGCACGCTGACCGACACGATGACCCAGCGGTGATCGAGAGACCACCCGAGCGTCTTGACGTAGATCCGGCCGAGAACGCCGTGGTGATCCTCGGGACGCGCCGCAGCCCCGTTGCCCGTCCGCCGCCGAAGGAGACGCGAGCTTAGCGATGGCGTCAGCGTGAAGGCGACAAGCATCGAAACCATGATGGCCATGGCCATGGTCCAGCCGAACTGGTTCAAATAACGCCGCGCGTAACCCTGCATGAACGCCACCGGCACGAAGATGATCACCAGAGACAGCGTGGTCGCCATGACAGCCAGGGCGATCTCTTTGGTGGCTTTGACGGCCGCCTCCATCGGCGACATCAATTTCTCCTCGATGAAGCGGTAGATGTTCTCGAGAACGATGATGGCGTCATCGATTACAATGCCCACAGCCAGCGTGAGGCCGAGCAGCGTCATCGAGTTCAGGGTGAAGTCCATCATCTTCATCAGCGTGAACGTCGTGATGATGGACGTCGGAATGGCGATAGAGCTGATCAGGACCGTGCGCCAGTTGCGTATGAACAGCCACACAATCAGCGACGCCAGCAGACTTCCGATGACCAGATGTTCTTCCAGCGCCTTGACGGAGCTCTTGATATACGTAGCCTGCTCTTTCACTACTTCGAGCTTCACTCCGGCAGGAAGTTCGCGGCCGAGCCTCTCGACTCGCGCTAGGATGCCGTCGACGACCTGCACGGTGTTGGTACCAGTCTGCCGCCGGGCCTCAAGGGTGACAGCGGGCTTGTCCTGGTAGTAGGCAAACGTGCGCTTCTCGGTCATGCTGTCTTCGGCATATCCGACATCGCGAAGGCGGATGGGCGCTCCGCCGACGTTCTTGATGATGATGTCGTTGAATTCAGCGACCTTCTCGAGGCGTCCTAGCGTGCGCACGCCCATCTCCGTAGGTCCGCGCACGATCCGCCCGCCGGGACTCTCGATGTTTTCCGCTTTGATGGCGCGCTCGATATCCTGGGCGGTCAGGTTGTAACCGGAGAGTTTGTCAAGATCCAGGAGCACGTTGACCTGGCGGTTCTGCCCACCGGCGATGCTGATGCTGGCAACCCCGTCGACGGTCTCCAGCGCCCGCCGAACCTGCTTGTCCGCGATCTCGGTAAGTTCGCGAATCGAAAGGTCACCGCTCACGGCCAAGGTGACGATCGGGTCGCTGTCGGGATCGGCTTTCTGCACTACGGGCGGGAGGACGTTGGGCGGAAGCCGCCGCATTGCCCCGCTCACCTTTTCGCGGACGTCCTCGGCGGCTTCGCCGATGTCCTTTTCCAGTACGAAGGTCACGATAATGTTCGCCGTGCCCTCCAAAACGGAGGCGCGCATCTCGTCAATCCCGCTGACCGAGGCAACGGCTTCCTCGATCGGCAGGACCACCTGGGAAGTCATTTCCTCGGGGCTGGCGCCTGGAAGACGGACTCGCACGTAGACAGTAGCGGGATCTGTCCGCGGAAACAGATCCACTCCCAGTCCCATGAAGCTGAAGGCACCCATGACGACCAGAAACATGATCAGCATGAACGCAAACACGGGGCGCTGGACGCAAATTTCAGAAAGGCGCATAAGACCCTTGCTCCGAATTCGGTACAGTCTGATTGTAGCGCTGCACCGAATTCCTGCGATAACTAGAATAGATGTGTCGCGAGCAATCAACGATATGCGCAATAGATACAGTTACGTTGCCGGGTGGGTGACCGTCATTTTCGTGCTGGCGGTATTCGCCGGCTGCCGGCCAAAACCGGCGGAGACCAAGAAGCAGACCGGACCGGTAGAGGTCCATGCCGCGCCAGTCGTGCACCGGGAGGCGCGGAGAGTGGTCGATTCGGTGGGGACGCTGTTTCCGTTCGATGAAGCGATCATTAGCGCGGAAATCGAAGGACCGGTGGAGAAGGTCAACGTGGATCTGGGCGACCGCGTGGCGCAAGGACAGGTCATGGTGCAGATCTCCGACGAGGAGCAGCGCTACCTGGTCGCGCAGATGGAGGCGCAACTGCGCCAGTCCCTCGAACGTCTTGGGCTTAAGGAAGAGAACGAGAAGGTCAAGGACATCCGGCTGACGCCGGAGGTAAGGCGCGCGCAGGCAGATCTGACGGATGCCGATCAGCGTCTGCGGCGCGTGCGCAGTCTCGTGCAGCAGGGAATCGGGTCGCAGCAGGATCTCGACGAGGCCCAGGCGCGGTTCCAGTCGCTTCAGGCAGCCTATGACGCCATGCTGAATCAGACCCGAAACCTAGTCCGGGACGTAGAGCGCACGCGCGCCGTGCTCGATCTCCAACGCAAGAAGCTGCGCGACACCCAGGTCCGTGCTGCGTTTGCTGCCAACGTTAAGGAGCGCCAGGTCACCGTCGGCCAGTATGTGCGGCCAAACACGCCCTTGCTTACGCTAGTCAAGATAGACCCCATCCGCCTTCGTGCCGAGGTCCCCGAACGGATGGCCCCATGGATCAAGGTCGGCCAGGTGGCCGAAGTGTCCGTCGAGGCGTTCGAGAATCGGAAATTCCGCGGCAAAATCTGGCGGATTTCACCGACCGTAGATCAAAGCAAGCGCACGTTTCTGGTTGAGGCTTTGATCGACAACCGCAGCGAGGAACTCAAACCGGGCTCCTATGCGCGCGTGAGGGTGGAAACAGACAAGGTCGAGAAAATCCGGCTGATCCCGGTGAGCGCTATCAACTATGTCTTCGGACTGAACAAGGCCTATGTCGTCTCCGGCGGCGTCGTGGAGGCACGCGACGTAAAACTGGGCGACCGTTACGGCCAGGAAGTCGAGATCACCGAGGGCCTCGAAGATGGGGAGATGGTGGCAACGTCCCAGGTGGCCCGGCTGGACACGGGCGTAAAGGTCCGCTTGGCGTCGGCCGCCGGAAATCAGCGGGTGAACTAGAACAAGGTGCTGAAAAACCCGCGCCACAGGCTGAAGCCGCGCCACCATTGGACCTCGACACAGTACGTGTGGCAGTAGCACAGCCCGGAGCCTGAAGGGTGTATATTGTCCGCGGGGCGGTTGTGTACCGCTTCGGAGGCAAGCGAGATGGACAACGTGATGACTCGACGTTCGGCGATCGGCGCGGGACTGATGTCCGGCATGGCGGCCGGCATGGCCCGGGCCGCCGCGCCTGCAAAGGTGCAGGTGAAGGTGGGGCTCTACACTATCACCTATCTGGGCTTGTGGTACAGGGGCGACGCGCTCACTCATGAACAACTGATCGAGAGGGCGAAGAAGTTCGGTTTCGAGGGCATCGAACTGGATGGCAAGCGGCCGCACGGCAACCCGCTCGACATGCCTAAGAAGCGCTGCGACGAGTTCCGTAAGCGGGCGCAGGGAGAGGGCGTCCCAATCTATGCGGTCTCCGGGAATAACGACTTCAGCAGCCCGGTTCCCGAATACCGCGAGTCGCAGCTTGTTTACATGCGCGAGCTGATCAAGATGACCGCGGATCTCGGAGCGAAGACCCTCCGCGTCTTTCTGGCTTGGCCGGGTGTGACGGTGGAGCCTCTTCCGAAAGGCGGCGGGCGTTACGACATCGCACACCCGATCTGGCAGTTCACCCACGAGAAGTTTTCACCCGAGCAGACCTGGGCGTGGTGCCGTCAGGGACTGGTCGAATCCGCAAAGTGTGCGAAAGACCAAGGCGTGACGCTGGCGCTTCAGAACCATCGCCCGGTGATCGATGACTACCCGGACGTGTTGCGGATGGTGAAGGAAGTCGATTCGCCGGGGCTGAAGGTGTGCCTCGACGCTCCGCTGCTGAAACAGAAGGATGAGACTTCGGTCCGGAAAGCAGCCCTCGACGTCGGCTCGCTTCAAATGCTGTCCCATTTCGGCGGCGAATTCGACGAGGCGCCGGATGGCAGCGTCAAGGGGGGAGAACCGTACTACAAGCCCTTCCTGAAGGCCATGGCGGAGATCGGATACACGGGCTACATCGGCTACGAACTGTGTCACCCGCTTCCGGTCGTGGACGGGAAGACGGTCGGTCTGGAGTTCGCCGACAAGAACGCGCGGCTGGCCGTGAAGTTTATGCGCGGAGTTATCGCGGAAGCAAACAAGGAACTCGGCGCGGCGTAAACCGGGCCCGGTCGATCAAAACAAGGAGGCGTGGAGTGAAGGTGTGCGTGTTCTTTCTTCGAGTCAGTGTTTTCGTGGTTCTCCTGACAACATCGCTGGCGTTTGGGCAGCAGCCGTTGTATCTCGATGCGAAGCAGCCGTTGAACAAGCGGATCGAAGATCTGCTCTCACGGATGACGATCGAGGAAAAAATCGGGCAGATGAACATGCCCTGCGTCTACCTGAGCCAGTTAGGACGCGACGTGTCTGCCAAGCTCGATGCCTGCCGCCGCTTTACGGAAGGCACGTACGAGAAGGCGATCGGCCCGGGCGGCGGCTTCTTTACGCTCGCGGACAACGCTCTGCCGGGCGGTCCGAGGGAGCAGGCTCCGTACTTCAACGAACTTCAGAGGATCGCGATTGAGAAGACCCGGCTCAGAATCCCACTGCTCCAGACCGAAGAGGGAACACACGGCCTGATGTGTTCCGGCGGCACGATTTTTCCCGAGGGCCTAGCCATCGGCAGCACTTTCAACATGGACGTCGTCGAGAAGATCTACGTGGCCGCCGCACGGGAGGCGCGAGCGGTTGGCATCCACCAGATCTTCACGCTGGTCGTGGAGCCGAACCGGGACCCGCGCCTCGGTCGGAACATGGAGGGGTACTCCGAAGACCCGTACCTCTGCTCCCGTATCGCGGAGCGGATTGTCCGCGGGGCACAGGGCGACGACATCAGCGCGCCGGACAAGGTGGTCGCCGGGTTGTGCCACTACCCCGGTCAGAGCGAACCTGTCAGCGGTCTCGAGCGCGGCGCCATGGAGGTCTCTGAACGGAAGCTGCGGGAAGTCTTCCTTCCACCCTGGGTGGCGGGCGTCAAGAAGACGGGCGCTCTCGGCGTCATGGCGACATACCCCGCCATCGACGGAGTGCCGGCGCATGCCTCCGATTGGATACTGACGAAGATTTTGCGGCAGGAACTCGGCTTCGATGGGCTGGTGCTCAGCGAGGGCAGCGGCATCGACACAAGCGTCTACGAGCGCGTGGCAGCCAATCAGAAGGAAGCCGGAGTGTGGTCGATTAAGGCGGGCGTTGATGTCGGTATCTCGTACGAGTCGGGGTACATGCTGGACCTGATCGAGAGTGCCAAAGAAGGAAAAGTCTCGATGGCCCAGATAGACCGGTGCGTGCGAAGGATTCTTCGGCAGAAGTTCCGCCTCGGACTTTTCGAACGCCCGTATGTCGACGTGAACCACGCCGTGAACGGGTTGCCCCGCGCGGAGCATCGTGACCTTGCACTCCAGGTGGCTCGCGAGGGCATCGTGCTGCTCAAGAACGACAAGAACCTTCTGCCGCTGCGCAAGGACCTGAAGTCGATCGCGGTGATCGGGCCCAACGCGGACCACGCACGAAACCAGCTCGGCGACTACACGTCGAAGTCGATTCTGCAACACATCGTCACCGTGCTCGAAGGAATCAAGGCGAAGGTCTCACCACAGACGCAGATCAGCTACGTGAAGGGCTGCAACGTGGTCGGTACGGCGGTGAACGAGATCGACAAGGCGCGCGAGGCGGCGAAGAAGGCGGATGTCGCCATCGTAGTGGTCGGCGAGAACGAGCGGCGGGCGCCGGACGGGACGAACGGCGAGGGCAAGGACGTCGCCAGCCTGGACCTCAGCGGCATGCAGGAAGAGCTGATCCGGGCGGTCCACGAAACGGGTACGCCGACGGTGGTGGTGCTGATCAACGGCAGGCCTCTGTCCATCCGCTGGACCGCCGAGAATGTGCCCGCGATTCTTGAGGCCTGGATCCCGGGCGAGCAGGGAGGCCAGGCCATTGCCGAGGTGCTGTTCGGCGAGTACAACCCGAGCGGGCGGCTTCCGATTACGATTCCGAGGCACGTGGGACAGTTGCCGGTCTACTACAACCACAAACCGTCGAAGGCCCACTGGATCAAGGGGACGAATTACGTCGACATGAAGTCGTCGCCGCTATGGACGTTCGGGCACGGGCTGAGTTACACGAAGTTCGAGTACTCGAATCTCCAGATTTTGCCGTGCGAGATCGGGCTGGCGGGCGAAGTGACGGTCACGCTGGACGTGAGGAACACCGGCGGCCGCGCGGGCGAGGAGGTCGTGCAGCTTTATCTCGACGACGTCGTGAGCACGGTGACTACGCCGATCAAGGAGCTACGCGGCTTCCGGAAGATCGCGCTGAAACCGGGTGAGTCCAAGCGGGTGGAGTTCAATCTGGGCCCGGACGACCTGATGCTGCTCAACCGAGACCTGCATTGGGTGGTCGAACCGGGGGCGTTTGACGTGATGGTGGGTGCGTCGTCGGAGGACGTCCGGCTGCGGAGCAGTTTCGAGGTGAGGAACTGACATGGGTGTACCTGCACGTTTGTGCCGGAGGGAAGATTCCGTGCTGCTGGTGGTGGACATCCAGGAACGGCTGGCGGCGGCCATGCTCCCCGAGGCGCGCGAGCAGGTGATCCGGAACACCGGCATCCTGCTCGAAGCGGCGGCGCGGCTGGGAGTGCCGCGGTTTCTCAGCGAGCAGTACCCGAAGGGGCTCGGGCCGACCGAGGCAGGCGTGCTCGCCAAATCCGGAGACGGGCTGTTCCGGTTTGAGAAAACCTGCTTCTCGTGTCGAGGCGAGGAGGAATTTAGCGCGGCCCTGCGGCAGACCGGCAGGCGCCAGGTTGTGGTGGCGGGAATGGAGGCGCACGTGTGCGTGTTCCAGACGGCAATGGAGTTGCACGCCGAAGGGTACGAGGTGTACGTAGCCGGTGACGCCATCTGTTCCCGCAATCTCATCAATCGGGAGAACGCGCTCGACCGGCTGCTGCAGGCCGGATTGGTTGTGACGAACACGGAGTCCGTGGTTTTCGAGTGGCTGCGGGATTCGCGGCATGAGCAGTTCAGGGCCATCTCGGCTTTGGTGCGATAGGAGAATTCGATGCGAAAGCGAATGATGCTGTACACCGTCCTGCTGGCTCCGGCTGCGATCCTGGCGGTGCTTCATCAGCCTGACGCACCCGCAGGGCGGCGCACTTTTCATATAGACGGCACGGCAGGCAGCGACGCGAACGACGGCCGCTCGCCGCAGAAGGCGTGGAAGACGCTGGACAAGGTGAACGGGACTGTTTTCGAGGCCGGAGACCGCATCCTGTTCAAATCGGGGACGCGCTACCAGGGTCAACTGAAGCCGCGCGGCTCCGGGCGATTCGTGAACGGCCGGGCGCTGCCGATCGTTGTGGACCAATACGGAGCGGGGAACAAGCCGCGTATCGATGCCGAGGGCAAGTTCGAGGCGGCGCTCCATCTCTATAACGTCGAGTACTGGGAGGTGAACAACCTGGAGTTGACGAACCTCGGCGCCGAGCCGGGCGTCAAGCGCAAAGGTGCCTTCGTCCAACTGGAGGATTACGGCAGCGGCTCGCACATCCATCTGAAGAACCTCTACGTTCACGACGTCAACGGCACGGCGCGGAAGGCCGACGGCGCGAGCGGCGGCATCCGCTGGCAGACGCAGGGTAAGGTGAAGAACTCTCGGCTGAACGGCCTGCTGATTGAGAACTGTCACATCCGGCGCTGCGAGCGTGACGGAATCATGGGCGCGGGCCACAGGCAGCGTGGCGTGGACTGGTATCCGAGCCTGAACGTCGTAATCCGAAAGAACCTGATCGAGGAGGTGCCCGGAGACGGCATCGTGCCGATCGCCTGCGACGGCCCGCTCGTGGAGCACAATGTAATGCGCAAGTGCACGCGCCTGCTCCCGGAGGGCGACGCCGCGGCGGGAATGTGGCCGTGGGCGTGCGACAACGCGGTATTCCAGTTCAACGAGGTGAGCGACCACAAGGCTCCGTGGGATGCGCAGGGCTTCGACTCGGACTGGGACTGCCGCGGCACCATCATCCAATACAACTACAGCCACGATAACGAAGGCGGCTTCCTGCTGGTGTGCAACAACGGTGGTGCCCCCGCGAACATCGGCGTCAACGACAGCACCATCGTCCGTTACAACATCAGCCTCAACGACGGGTTGCGAACCCAGAAAACGCAAAGCAAGGGCTACTTCTCGCCCGTGTTCCACATTAGCGGGCCGGTGAAAAGCACGAAGATCTACAACAATGTCGTCGTTGTGCCGAAGAAGCCGGATGTGAACATTGACCGCACGATGATCTACATGGACAACTGGGGCGGTCCGTGGCCGGAGGACACATGGTTCGCCAACAACGTTTTCTATGTGGATGGCGAGACGAAGTACGTCTGGGGCGGCAGCAAGAACCACCGCTTCGAGCACAACGTGTTCTTCGGGACGCACACCGGCGGCCCGGACGATCCCTGGGCGGTGCGGAAGGACCCTCTGTTCGCAGGGCCGATGACGTGGGGAGCCGGCCTGGGTTCCCTCAAGGGATTCATGCTGCGGCCTGGGTCGCCGGCAATCCGCGCGGGGTTGCCTGTCTCGTTCAACGGGGGTCGCGACTTCTGGGCCAACCGCCTGCCTGTCGGCCTGCCACCGTCAATCGGCGCGCACGAGTTCGGGACGGGTGGGAAGGACTAGGAGAATATTGTGAAGACCTCTGCTCTTGTACTCACCTTCATTGCCGCTACGCTGTCCGGTTGCTTCACTCGTGACGCTGCCTCCCTCAAACCCGCGACGTTGCGGTGCGAGTACCGTCTGAACCCGGCTGGTATCGATGAAACCAGGCCGCGGCTGAGCTGGATTGTGGAGGCTGTACAGCCGCAGGCGCGAGGATTGAAACAGACCGCGTATCGAATTATTGCGTCGTCGTCGCGCGAGAAACTGGTCGCGGGCGCCGCGGACCTGTGGGATTCCGGACGCGTCGCGAGCGGTTCGACGACGCAAATCACGTGGAGGGGTAAGCCCCTCGGATCTCGCGCCGAGGTCTACTGGCGCGTCATGGTGTGGGATGAGGCCCGGCGCGGCTCGGCTTGGAGCGAACCGGCGTACTTCACGATGGGACTTCTGAGCGCGGCCGACTGGCAGGGGAGGTGGATCGGTAAGGAAGAATCGATCGAACTGCCAAAGCCAACCAAGGACAAACAGCAAGACCAGGAGTTGGAGATTCGGGCGCTGCGGCTTCCGGCGCGAATGGCCCGCAAGGAGTTCCAGCTCACACAACCGGTGCGCAGGGCGGTGGCCTATGTCTCCGGCATAGGACTGTTCGAGCTGCACGTGAACGGGCGTAGGGCGGGCGACCACGTGCTGTCCCCGAACCTCACGCAGTACGACAAGCGGGTTTTCTACGTCACCCACGACGTGACGCCGCTGCTGCAACAGGGCGCGAACGCCGTAGGGCTGCTGCTTGGCAACGGTCGGTGGTGGGCGCCGCGGTTGCGCCAGCCGGTACCCATGGTGATGTACGGTACGCCGCGCGCGATCGCACAGATCGAGATCGAACATACAGACGGCTCACGCTCAGTCGTGGCTACCGACGGGACGTGGCGCGTGACCGATGCCGGGCCGATTCGGGCCAACAATGAGTTCGACGGCGAAGAGTACGACGCCACCCTGGAGATGCCTGCCTGGACAATGGCGGGATTCGATGACTCGAAGTGGCAGTCTGCTGTGCCTGTGAAGCCTCCGGATGGCAGGCTTGTGGCGCAGATGGCGGAACCCTTGAAGGTGATCGAGACACTGAAGCCGAAATCAGTCAAGGAACTGAGGCCGGGCCTGTTCATTGCGGATATGGGGCAGAACATGGTGGGCTGGTGCCGGTTGAAAGTGCGGGGCCCGCAGGGGGCTACGGTCCAGTTGCGGTTCGCTGAGACACTGCAACCCGACGGCACGCTTTACACTGCGAACCTGCGGTCGGCGCTGGTAACAGACCGCTACACGCTGAAGGGAACGAAATCGGTGGAGACGTGGGAGCCACGGTTTACCTACCACGGGTTCCGGTTCGTAGAAATCACCGGATTTCCGGGCAAACCGACCGCCGAATCGATCGAAGGCCGCGTCGTGCACGATGCCATGACGCCGATGCACGACTTCACGTGTTCGAACGATCTCTTGAACCAGATCCACCGGAACATCGTGTGGGGGATCAAGGGCAACTACCGTTCCATCCCGACCGACTGTCCCCAGCGCGACGAGCGGCAAGGGTGGCTCGGCGACCGGTCGATGGTTAGCCGTAGCGAGGCGTACATCCACGACGTGGCAGCGTTCTATTCGAAATGGGAGCAGGATATCGAGGATTCGCAGCGGCCGGCGGGCAGCGTTCCCGACGTGGCTCCGTCTTACTGGCAGTTTTACAACGACTCGGTGACCTGGCCCGGAACGTTCCTGCTGGTGCCGGGAATGCTGTATGAATACTACGGCGACATGCGGGCCATCGAGCGGCACTATCCGGCAATGAAGAAGTGGGTGATGTACATGCGCGGGTTCATGAAGGACGGCTTGATCGGCAAGGACAGCTACGGCGACTGGTGCGTGCCGCCCGAAGACCCGAAGCTGATCCACTCGAAGGACCCGGCTCGTATCACCGACAAGACGCTGATCGCGTCGGCGTACTTCATCCACCTGGAGCGGCAGATGGCCCGGTACGGGCGTCTGATCGGCAAGGGCAACGAGGCCGCGGAGTTCGAGGATCACGCGGCGCAGATGCAGACGGCCTTCCAACGCCGTTTCTACAAGCCCGAATGGGGGCTGTACGATAACGGGACGCAGACGTCGTCGGTACTGCCGCTGTCGTTTGGTTTGACGCCGGAGAGCGAACGGGCGAAGGTGTTCGGCAACCTTGTGACGCGGATCGGGAGCGAAAGTGAGAACCATATCGGCGTCGGGCTGATCGGCGCGCAGTGGCTGATGCGGGCTCTTTCCGACAACGGGCGCGCGGACCTCGCTTACACTATGGCGACCCAAACGACGTACCCCGGCTGGGGCTACATGATCTCGAAAGGCGCTACGACGATCTGGGAGCTGTGGAACGGCGACACAGCCGACCCAGCGATGAACTCGGGCAACCACGTCATGCAGATCGGGGATCTCGGCATCTGGCTGTACGCGTACTTGGCGGGCATCCGGCCGGACATCGAGAAGCCGGGGTTCGCCCACGTCGTGCTGAAGCCCGTGATGCCGGGGGATCTGACGTTCGTACGCGCGTCGCACGCCTCGCCGCGGGGCCGGATCGAGAGTTACTGGCGGAAGAACGGGGCCCGGGTGGAGTGGGATGTAACCCTACCTCCGAACTCGACCGCGACGATCTACGTGCCGGCACGGAGTGGGAACGACGTGACGGAGTCGGGCGCTTCCGCCGCAAAAGCGCAAGGTCTGAGGTTCTCCCGCATGGAAAACGGCAACGCGGTTTTCGAAGCAGCCAGCGGACGCTATCGCTTCCAAAGCGTGACAGCGCAGTAGTGTCTGGGCAGTATGGGGCCGTTACGGCTTCCGGTAACTGAAGCTGAGATGCGCCGTGGATCCGTATGATCCCTGCTTCTCCGTCAAGGCCCGGCGTAAACACTGCTGGGCGAAGGAGCATTCGTCCGAGAGGTCCTGGCGTCCGGTCAGCTCGACTTTATATTCGGCACTGCAAGTGGTGCAGACAAACCTGAGCCATTGCTTGGTAGCAATCGGAAGACTCAGGAGGCGCCGTACCCGTTCCTGGATCTTCAGTTCGACGTGGCCGCCACAGTGGCCGTGGAACATTTCGAAACCCGATTCCTGGCCGGCGAGCAGAAATGGATTGAACCGCTCCTGCTTCTGAAAATCGCGTTTCGGGGCAACCTGGATTTCCATCGGCGGGGCGAGTTTATGCAGAGGGATCGGCTCTGCGAGTCGCTTGCGCATGGCATACTCCTGTGGGTAAGCAATAGTGTACAGGGGGATTTGCCGAAAGGAAATTCCAGTACTTCCCGGTACGAATCAGAGTTAGTTAACAGGTGCCAACCGACACATCCAGTCAAGGTGCCGATATCCTTAGGGGCCGCTCGAGAGAACTCTTCCAGCCCACCACACGTCC
>DATIFQ010000353.1:0-4492 GCA_035455185.1 Bryobacteraceae bacterium
TCCCGGATTCCCATCATGAGCGGGACATTCGGACCGTAGACATCGGCGTCCAGAAGGCCGACCTTGTGACCAAGCCGCGCCAAGGCGACGGCCAGGTTGACCGCCACGGTCGTTTTGCCGACGCCGCCCTTGCCCGATCCGACCGCGACCAGGTGCGACACACCGGGAATGGGCTGTTTGGGCTGTTCGCCCACCTGATTGGGATTCATTGCTTTCATCGTAGCATCGGACAAGTTCGTTCCCGATGCGCGATCCCGTTGGCTAGTGCTTCATCAGGTAATCCCAGTGCTTGCCGGCGATTGAGACAACTCCAGGCACATCACGATCGAGGAGATAGCCGTCCCGAGCGAGCCCGCGGGCAGCCGCTTCGATCTTCTTCAGGTAGTCGGCACGACCGGCGTATCGTTCCTGAATCGATGGGCGCGGATCGCGGGTTTTCTTGTGGTCGGCGGCCGTCGACGGGAAAGGAATCCACGAGCCGGCAAGACCGAACAGCTCCTGAGGCGCACCGATCCTCGGGTCTCTAAGATTCCAACCGGTGTACGTCGCGAGTGGAGCCTGCACTTCGGGCATTCTGATCCCGCTCGTTTCGTTACCGTCCGAGTCCACTTGCGGGACCAGAACCGGAAACGCTTTTCCGACGCGCGGGGGCTCTATGGACACGATCCCTTTGGTGCGGAACTCGGGCCCGTAGTCCATTCGCCAGGCCTTGTGAACGCGGGTCGAGGTCTGTATTCCAGGAATCTTTGGAAAACGTACGGCCCGTGGTGCGACGAGCGCACCAGCGGCAATGGTCGGGTATCGCGAGTGAGGCGGTTCGACACCATCAGCAAGCCAGCGCTGGAAGGCCACCAACAGCGCACGCATCGACCAGCGAAAGTCGTTCGGATTGCCGAGGTACCGCCTGCCATCTCGCTGCGGCGGGAAGGCGGATGGACCGTGCTGGCCGCCGGCGAAGAGGTAGATCCTCGTGTCCTTCGGCGGCGCAAAATCGGCGGCGCCGTCGAGGGTCGTGTGGATGAGAGACGCGGCGCGGCCCCAATATTCGTGTGAGCTGTTTGTGTAGAAGACTCTGGGGACAACATGCGCCCGCGTGGCGCGCGTGAGCAGGCCCTCATCCAGGCCGGTTTCCGGGTCAGCCTGATCGAGGTCGGAAAACGGGTAGATGTCCGTGGGGTAGAAGAAGTTCATGTACGTCTGGCCGTCGCGCGACGGCTGGGCGAAGCGGTGATTGAAACTGCCGCGTCCGGCCCCGGCGACATGCGCCCATACGCCGTCAAAGACGCGCCGGTGCTGCTCGTCCTGGTTGAAGCCGTAATAGAGAAACGTGCGCAGAAAACGACCGCTCTGCGAAGTCCCAAACCCGATCGCCCGCTTGATGTGGCGCCTCTCGTCGCCAATGAGCGTGGCCCCGCTTCCGGGAGCGCCGTGCTTGAGAAAGGAAATGAAGTCGCGGATGCCGGCGGGCCCGAGTCCCACCAGGACCGGGTCTTGCGCTTTGTAGACAATCTCGTAGATCTTACCGGGCTCGAGTCCCGCGCCAACGAAGACGTGTGCCCGGTCGGACACCGGGGTTCCATTCTCCTCGCGGGCGAATCGCCACTGACTCTTCGGCACGATCCGCCGTTTTCCTTCCACGGAATCCCGGACCGTAAGTTGGATGGAAGGGTCACGCGGGTCGATGACCGGATACGCGATCATCGTCCGGTCCGCAAGCGAGAAACTACGCATACGCCGATTTGGCACGTACTCCGAGCGAACGAGTCCGGTGATGGGTCGTCCTGCGTCACGAGCCACCGGAGCATAGAGACGCAGGAGTTTCGGGTCGCTCGGAATGTCGTGTTGCCATCCGAGCCAGGCCAGTGTGAAACCCTGCTCGAAAAGAAAGCCGTCACCGAACTCTCCTTTGGCGCTGGGATCGTCGACAGGTAAGGCCCGGTTGAAGGTGCTGACGAGACCGCGTCCGCCACGGTTGGAGACTTCGAACAGGACCGTTCCGTTGCCCATTGCCGGGTCGGTCGGCTTCATCAGGTAGAGATCCGCCGAGAACTCAACTTTGCCTTGAGCGTTTTCGGGCGCGAGGTCGATGTCCGAGATGATGCGGTTGGCGGGCAGTTTCGGGTCGACGGCGAAGTAGACCTTCGCGACGATCCGTTCGTATGGACCGGCGGGCCCCATCGACCTGCCGTCGAGCACGTCGTCACGATCAACGAGTTCCACCTTCACAACCGAGGCGGAAAGAGAGAGACAGGCTAGCAGACAAGAAAGGGCGACGCGTCGTCCCGGCATAGAGAAATATTAGACGGTGAGGCTCAAGCGAGAGTCAAATTGGCCCGAGCTGCCAGGGAGAGGTCGTTGAATTCGCCGCGTTCGTATTTCGGGAACGCAGCGGCTGCGATCATGGCGGCGTTGTCGGTGGAAAGACCCGGCGTTGGGAAATGGACGCCATACGGCAGCCGGAGCTGCGAGGCGGCTCGGCGAAGGCCGGAGTTGCAGGCGACACCGCCTGAGATGATCAAGGACCGGGCGGCGATGTTCCCGGCGCTGGCGACCGCACGGCGCAGGAGTTCCTCGATGACCGTGCGCTGGAAGGAGGAGAGCACGTCGAGCGTGGCCTTGGAGGTAACCGCAATCCATTCCTCAACGGACGGGCTTGGGTTACGGCGAACGAGTTCGCGACGTGCCGCAAGTTCCGCCGAGAGATCACGCTGTTCGGTCCAGCGCAGGACGGCTGTCTTGAGGCCGCTGAAGCTGAAATCGAGTGGATTGCCCTTCATGCGGGCGAGAGTGAAGGGGACTGCCCTTGGATTGCCGTACGGCGCGAGACTGTCGATGACGGGGCCGCCTGGGTACGTGAAGCCGAGCAGTTTCGCTACCTTGTCGAACGCCTCTCCGGCGGCGTCGTCACGCGTCTTACCGAGCAGGCGGTAGTGGAATCCCTCAAGAACTTCAAACAGATGCGTATGGCCGCCGGAGACGACGAGGGCGAGCGCCGGGTATTCAACCGGATTGCCAGACTGCCGGGCCTCCAGAATCACCGAGTGTATGTGTCCCTCAATGTGATTGACGCCGATCAGGGGCAGGCCGCGAACAAAGCAGATCGCCTTGGCGTAGGTCATGCCCACCAGCAGCGCGCCGACGAGCCCGGGGCCGGAGGTCACGGCGACGGCGGAGAGTCCATCGTAGTCCGTGGAAGCCTGCTCAAGAGCGAGCCTCACGACGGGTACGATTCCGCGGAGATGCTCGCGCGAGGCGAGTTCCGGCACTACGCCGCCGTACTTGCCGTGAGTGTCGAGCTGCGAGGAGACGACGGACGACCGTATGGCGGTTCCGTCTTCGACCACCGCCGCCGCTGTCTCGTCGCAGGACGTCTCGATGCCAAGAATTCGCAAGCTGTTATCCTAACGGGTGGACCGCCGAGAGCGGCCGATCGCTCGCGGCCATGAACCTCTCTGAATTCGATTATCACCTTCCTGAGGGGCGGATTGCACAGCAGCCGTTGGAAGACCGGGCAGCCTCCAGGATGCTCGTCATCTATCGAGCGGACGGGCGGTGGGAGGATCGCACGTTCCGCGAGTTGCCCAGCTTCCTCGAACCGGGCGACTGTCTCGTTCTGAACGATTCGAAGGTGTTCCCGTCACGACTGTTCGGCCGGCGTTCGGGAGCGCGCGCGATGCCGATCGGGAAGAAGAACCCGAAGCGATGGCAGTACTTGACGGGACAAGTCGAAGTGTTCCTCTTGCGTCCGGTGGGAGGCGACTCACTGACCTGGCTGGCGCTGGTTCATCCGGGGCGGAAAATGCATGTCGGGGAGCGTGTCCGCTTCAGCGATGCGTTGGAAGCGGAGGTCCTCGCGCGGGGGGCCTACGGGGAACGGACGGTGCGTTTCCACTGCGAAGGAGACATCTACGATCGGTTGAACGAGACTGGCCACGTTCCTTTGCCCCCGTACATCAAGCGACCGGATTCGCCGGAGGACCGCGAGCGCTACCAGACGGTGTTCGCACGCGAGACAGGATCGGTAGCCGCGCCGACCGCCGGTCTGCACTTCACGCCGGAGGTCCTCGAACAGTGCCGTAGCGCTGGCGCCAGTGTGGCATTCGTCACGTTGCATGTCGGTCTCGGAACGTTCCAGCCGATTCACGCCGAGGTCGTGGAACAGCACCGGCTGCATCCGGAGTCCTTCCACATCCGTGAGGAAGACGCACGCACGATGAAGCAGGCGCGACGCCTAGTCGCCGCCGGCACGACGGCGGTGCGGACGATCGAAAGCGCCGCAAGGAGAGGCGGGCTGGCGAGTTGCGGCGGTGAAACCGACCTCTACATCTACCCCGGCTTCGAATTTCAGGCCACCGGCGCCATGCTGACCAACTTTCACCTCCCACGGAGCAGCCTTTTGCTGCTTGTGTGCGCGTTTGCCGGAAAGGATCTGGTCCTGTCCGCTTATCGCCATGCCGTGGAGGCCGGATACCGGTTTTACTCTTACGGCGAC
>DATIFQ010000354.1:0-5815 GCA_035455185.1 Bryobacteraceae bacterium
ATCTCTGCCATCCGGAAGCTGTCGGCTGGAGCCGGTTGACCGGTCTTGGGATCGGTGACCTTTGCGCCGAGAGAGGATTGCATCCCACCGATCGCGCCGTTGATCAACACCGCCACGCCGCCGGTCAATTCTTCCATCCGGGGATAGAAGAACGCCGGATAGTCCGCGGTAACCAGCGTGTTTTTCGAGCCGAGCGTTTCGGGGTGGTCGGCCCAGTTGACCAAGGCGCCGATGGCGCGGCCGTCCCTTCCGGTCGCGGAGAGAACTACAAGCTCGGAGTCGTGGACAACGGGCGGGTGAGTGTCGTTGAGAAAGCCGTCAAGCTCGGGCGTCGAGACTTTCGAGGTTCTCACGCGGGCCGGGCGGAGCGATCGAACGGCTTGTACCGCCGCAGCGGCGGTTTGCTCCACCACGAACTGGTTGTACTCCTCGTTGATTCCGCTGACACCCATCTTCGGACCCCAGAGCCCCGTCGTCGCAGCCACGACGACATCGGCGGCGCCAAGGCGCGCATGGGCTTTGGCGCGGATTCTTTCGACGTCCTCGAGGAACAAACCGATTGAGTCGACACCGCAGAGGACTCGCGGAGTGCGGTCGGCCGCCAGCTTCAGGCAGCGCGCCCAGAGATCGTCATGGATACCCGTGGCCACACGATTCTGACCAAAGCCCTCCATATAGACGGGCGCGTGCTTCGTGAGGTTGGGGGTAACAGGGCGTCTTGCGGCGCCGGCCCGAAGCCCGGCGGACGCCGGAAGCGCGAGGAGAAAGAGAAAGGCCGCCGCGAACGGCGGCCATCCATACTTCCGCATGAGAATCTCTGCGGGGGCGGGTTGCACGCACCGCCCGGTCTCACTTGCTAAGCCCAATACGCGACGCCGGGCTTCTCCCGAATGACGATGTCGCTGAGGAATCGGATCGCCTTAGTTAGACCTTCCTCGGCCGACATGAGGCTGTCCTCGTGCTCGATCGAGAGAACGTAGTCGTAGCCGTACATGCGAAGCGTGGAGATGAACTCGCTCCACCACTCGGCGCCGTGGCCGTAACCGACGGTGCGGAAGATCCAGGCGCGCTTTCGCTCGTCGGTGTAGGTTTTGGTGTCCAGGACACCGGTGGTGGGCAGATTCCGCTGGTAAATCTGTGTGTCCTTGGCGTGGACGTGGAAGATCGCATCGCCCAGCACGCGTATGGCGGCGATGGGATCGATCCCCTGCCAGAACATGTGGCTCGGGTCGTAGTTGGCGCCGATATTCTTGCCGGCGGCAGCCCGGAGCTTCAGCATTGTTTCCGGACTGTACACGACGAAACCCGGATGCATTTCCAGGGCGATCTTCACACCGTGATTGGCGGCGAAATTTGCGCGCTTCGTCCAGTAAGGGATCACCTTCTTCTCCCACTGCCAGGCGAGCAACTCGGGGAAGTGCGGGGGCCATGCGGCCGTCACCCAGTTCGGGTACTTCGCCTTGTCGCTGTCGCCGGGGCAGCCGGAAAAATCGATGACCACCGGAATTCCGAGCTTTTCCGCCAGCAGAATTGTCTTCTTGCTCACTTCCTGGTGAGCCTTCGCGATTGCCCGGTTGGGATGCAGCGGCTCGCCGTGGCAACTCAGCGCGCTGATAGTGAAGCCATTGTCTTCCAGCTTCTGCTTGAACTCCTTGAGCGCAGTCTTGTCCTCGAGCATCGCCAGCTTACAGTGCGGGTCGCCGGGGTAGTTACCCGTGCCCAACTCCACGGTGGTGACACCCAGGTCCTTCAGCTTTTCGATCACCTGGTCGAGAGACAGGTTCGCCAGAAGTGCGGTAAAGACTCCAACTCTCACGGCATCTCTCCTTTATTTCTTGAAGTTGTGACAGCAATTTGATACGGGAAAAGGATAGCACACCGACTCAGGTATGATCGGTAGTTCACGATCATGAACACCGTATTTTTGTTTCTGGCCGGGGCTGCGCTGATGGCTCCGCCTGAGGTGGCGCTGAGGGTCGCAGAACGCATGATGCTTCCCTGCGACATCGAGAAGCTCGGCGTGGTCGAGCGGCCGGCGGTCTCGATGGCGGCCGGCGAAGCCGAACCGATCGCATTGCTGGTCACCACGACGGCGGCCCTTGAGAACGAGCCGCTCACGATTCGCGGCTTGCCGCGCGGAGTCCGCGCCGAGGTCCGGATTGCGTCACCTTACCGGCGGAGGCTGGCGAGGAACCGGGAAGCGACGCAGCCCTTCCTGCTCGAAGCGGTCGATTCCGTGACCATGCGGGAGCCGGGGAAATCGGTGTACTGGATCCTGCTCCGCGCGGACGAAACCGCCCGGGCCGGGCACTACGCCGTCTCGTTTCGCCTTCGCGACGCCACGGCCAGGGTGAGCGTCACCGTGCGCCCGTTCCGCCTCCGCCGCGATCACGGCGTATTCTATGGAGCCTTCTGCGGCGCGCGCGACCGCGACATCACACCGGCGCACATGCGCGACCTGCGCGAGCGCGGCTTCGATGCACTCCAGTTTTTCTGGGGATCGCTGACAGTGCCCCTGAGCAACGACGCCGGCACGCTGGCGGTCGACTTTTCGTTCGTTGACCGTTGGATGGCGGAGTTCACGAAGGCCGGAATGAAGGGCCCGGTCGTGTGGTCGCTTGGAAACGACTCGGTCAGCCACCTCGAGAACCGTCTGTCGGACCTGTTCAACATTCCGAGGCCGGAGCCCGTGGTGGTAGACGGCAAGCGGAAGAATTTCTCCGATGTGAATAACCCAGAGCTAAACCGGCGGCTGAAAGAGCTGATGCTCGCGATCAAGCGCCACGCCGCGGAACAGAAGTGGCCCGAACTCGTGTTCTTGATTTACGACGAGCCGACTGAGCGCTTGATGGAGGAGCACGAGAACCGGTACAAATTCATCAAATCGTTCTGGCCGGAGTTGCGCATCTATGGTGTCACTATGGACCGCATCGCCTGGGCGAAAGCGATCAACCATATGGTCGACATCCTCGTAGCCAACGGCGATTTCGACGAAATTCGCGGACTGGCCGAGCAGTCGGGTAAACCGTTTTGGATGTACGGGTCCGCATCAGGCCGGGATGAAGCTTCTCTCCGGCAGGCGTATGCATGGAGGCCGTGGCTGCACAAGGGCAACGCGGTCTGGTTCTGGGCATACAACTATCACCCCGGCGACCCGTTCGATGATTTCGACGGAGGGAGCGCCGATTCAGGGATGAGCATGGTATGGCCGCCGCGTACCGCGGACTCTCCGTTCCCTTATTCCGTGTCCTGGGAAGGCATGCGCGAGGCCGCTGACGATATGGCTTACGTGAAGACACTAGAGTGGATGCTGGAACAAACAAGCAGCCCCAGAGCGCGCGAGATCCGAGCCGGCCTGGATGGAATCAAGGCGAAGATTCCGAGTGGACGCCGGGTACGGGTCGCCGGCGGTGACGCGCATGACACCGTTGAGCGGGTGGATGCCGGCCGGTTTGTCACGGAATCGCGCGATGCAGTGGCCGGCTGGATCGAGGAACTGTTGAAACTCGAGAAGGGACGCTTCAGGGAGATTCGGGTGCGGTAGCGCGGGAAGGCGCGCCGGTTTGCGGTCCCGCGGGCGCCACAATACAATGAGCCAATTCGAGGAGGAATACCTGGTATGACAACAACCCTTCAGAATCTGACCGGCCGGCGCGGATTCATGCGCTCGGCCGCGGGCGCGCTTGCCGCCTCGTTCTGGGCTGACGAGACGCTGGAGGCCGCCACCCAGAGGGTCAACACAAGCTCGAAACCATCCGATCTGAAGATCACCGACCTGCGCGTGGCCGTTGTCGCCAAGGCGCCCATGACGTGTCCGCTCATACGAATCGACACCAACCAGGGCATCTACGGACTTGGCGAAGTCCGGGACGGCGCCAGCAAGACTTACGCTCTCATCCTCAAGAACAGGCTCCTTGGCGAAAACCCCTGCAACGTCGACAGGATTTTCCGGAAGATCAAACAGTTCGGCTTCCACGCGCGTCAAGGCGGGGGTGTGTGTGGAGTCGAGATGGCGCTGTGGGACTTGGCGGGAAAGGCCTACGGAGTCCCCGTCTACCAGATGCTGGGCGGCAAGTTCCGCGACACTATCCGGTGTTACGCGGACACCACGGAATCACACGACCCGAAGGTTTACGGCGAGCGGCTGAAGAAGCGCCGGGATCAGGGTTTCACATGGCTCAAGATGGATCTGGGCATCGATCTCGTCGAGGACATTCCCGGCGCCGTCACCCATCCCGCCGGTGTCGACTCCAAGACCGCCCGTCTCACGGAGCACATGCTGACAGGGATCGAGCTGACCGAGAAAGGCATCGCCCTCATGGCGGATTATGTTGGACAGATCCGGGAGGTCGTCGGCTGGGACATTCCGCTCTGCGCGGATCACTTCGGGCACATCGGCGTGAACTCCTGCATCCGGCTCGGCAGGGCGCTTGAAAAATACAATCTTGCCTGGCTCGAAGACATGATCCCCTGGCAACACACGGAGCTGTGGAAGAAGATCACCGACGCGGTCGACATCCCGACGCTCACCGGTGAAGACATCTATCTCAAGGAGCCGTTCATCGAGCTGTGCCGGAATCACGCGGTGGATATCATCCACCCGGACCTCGCGACGTCGGGCGGAATCCTCGAGACCAAGAAGATCGGCGATGCGGCTCAGGAATACGGCGTGCCGATGGCGATGCACTTCGCCGGAACGCCGGTCTCCTGCATGGCCAACGTGCATTGCGCGGCCGCGACGGAGAATTTCCTTGTGCAGGAGAACCACTCGGTGGATGTGCCGTGGTGGGATGACATGGTGGAGGGTATCGAGAAGCCTATCGTGAACAAGGGCTTCATCAAGGTGCCGGAGAAACCGGGGCTGGGCATTACGCTGAATGATGAAGTCGTCAAGCAGCACCTGCTCGAGCCAGGCTATTTCGAGCCGACGCCGGAGTGGGACAAGGAACGATCTCACGACCGGCTCTGGAGCTAACCGCTCATGAATCGTCGAAGCTTCTTAGCCGCTCTTTCGGCCCCGGTGCTGTCACCCGTGACGGCGCCGGGCCGCGTCCCGCAGAACCTACGGATGACCGACGTACAGGTGGTGGTGACCAATCCGAACCGGGCGTCGGCGGGGAACTACGTGCTGGTGAAGGTAATCACGAGCGAGCCGGGTCTATACGGCTGGGGCGACGCCACCTGCACGGGCAGCGAACTCGGCATCGCGAAATTCCTCGAGGAACACCTGAAGCCGGCGATGATCGGCAGGAATCCGATGCGAATCGAGGACATTTGGCAGACGTTGTTCCTGCTGCCCTACTATCGCTCGGGCTCCGTGCAGATGTCCGCGATCAGCGGCGTGGACATGGCGCTCTGGGACATCAAGGGCAAAGTGGCTGCGCTGCCGGTATACGAGCTTCTCGGCGGCAGGGCGCGGGAGAAGTTGCTAACGTACACGAGCGTCGGCGGCCGCAACTTCCAGGAAGTGGAAGACGGCGTCCGGCGGCTGATGGAGAAGGGCTACAAGGTCATTAAGGTTCAGGTGGCGCCGCCCGGCGCGGAGTCGGGCTACGCCGTTCCGTCGAGCGAACGCCAGCAGGCGGCGACGAAGAAAGCCTTCGACGGGGGAGTGCCACCGGAAGAGACCTGGGAACCGGGCCCGTACGTTCGGACACTTCCGAAGCTCTTCGAGCACTTGCGGAAGACAGTGGGCGAGGAAATCGAACTGCTGCACGACGTCCACGAGCGCGTGACGCCGAGCCAGGCGATTGTGCTTGCCAAGGCGGTCGAGCGATATAACCTGTTTTACTTCGAGGACCCGCTGCGGCCGGAG
>DATIFQ010000355.1:0-4939 GCA_035455185.1 Bryobacteraceae bacterium
AAAGTCGATGTCGTAGTTCTTCACCAGATCCGTGAACAACCCGATCAGGTAGCTCCGTGCGTCCGGATTGTTGACGCAAATCAACTGTGCCAGCGGATTGCCGTAGATGTCGCGCTGCACGGCGTACGAGCACTCGCCCCGCGCACGCTCGAAGTCGAGCACCGTATGCGAGATCTCGGCGCCTGTCTTCCACTTGCGCTTCCGCCCCGCGGTGACGAGCATCTCCAGCCAGTCCGTGCCTTTCAGCTCGTCGCGGCCGCTGGTCCGTGGCTTGATCCGTGTGTCGCGGTAGTTTTCCAGGTGCGGCTGCCAATAGGCTCGGCTGTCCTCGGGAAAGTACGTCTTTCGCTTCGGGTTGTGGGGGTAGTAAAAGTCCGTAAGCGGTCGTTTTTCCCAGTGCATCAGGGCGACTAGGTAGGTACTGTTGGCGCCTGCGGCCTCGCCGAGCGTATCAAGCGCCGGATCGACCCCTTCATCGAGCAAATCCCATGCGTACAGGCTTGCCGCAATCTCGGAGAAGCGCTTCCGGGCCCGGATCCTTGCGGGTGTCTCTGCGTGTTGCGCCGCCGCCAGCACGGGCGTGATGAATCCAGCCGCAAACTCCCGTCTTCGAATAGTCGACATGGGGACATTATGCACCGTGAACTCCTTCTATACTGGGAGCAAGGCAGAGGCCACCATTGATTCGGGTCCGGATATCTCTTCTCCTGGCTGCGTGCCTGCTTTCCTCTGCACGGTTGGCACTCAGCCAGCGGGTTTTCGTCCAGCCGGTCTCGCGGGAGATTATCACGGAACGCCTCCGGTTGGCAGCGTCGAAGAACTCCGAACGGATGCGGGTCCTCTTGGAGCAGTTCGCGGAGGCGGGCTGTAAGGAGGTCGCCGAGCAGCCAGTGAAATGGTCGAAGCTGGGCAATATCGTTTGCACGCTGCCCGGCTCAGGCGATGGGACCATTCTGGTCGGCGCACATTTCGACACAGCCAATAGTCTCGGCGTCGTGGACAACTGGAGCGGCGTGTCGCTGCTTCCGAGCCTGTACCAAAGTCTCGCCGGGAGAGAGAGAAACCATACCTTTGTGTTTGTCGGCTTCACCGACGAAGAGTTGGGGCTACGCGGCTCCGAGTCCTACGTCAAACAGATGGACGCGGCACAACGGTCGCACATGCGCGCGATGGTCAACATCGACTGCGTCGGCATGACCAGCACCAAGGTCTGGGCGCGGCGCGCCGACAAGCGGCTGCTTGCTTCGCTGGCGCAGGTGGCTGCATCCCTCAAGCTTCCCCTGGCGGGCGTGAACGTCGGCGAGATTGGTGAGTCGGACTCCCTGTCATTCGCTTCCAAGAAGATCCCGGTGATCGACATCCATTCTGTGACGCAGGAGAACTTCCAACGCCTCCACGAAGGCCGCGACACGCCGGACACGATCCGCATGGACGACTACTACGACACCTACAAGCTGGTTTCCATCTATCTGGGATTCCTCGACATCACGCTGGGCCGGGAC
Organism: Bryobacteraceae bacterium; assembly: GCA_035455185.1. Classification (GTDB taxonomy): domain Bacteria; phylum Acidobacteriota; class Terriglobia; order Bryobacterales; family Bryobacteraceae; genus JAEHDI01. The sequence goes on from DATIFQ010000355.1 coordinate 1,503, forward strand.
TCCGGCGAGACAAAGCGGTAGAACTCCTCACCATCGCGGTCACTCGATCGGTCGCAGCCGGAGATCCTTGTACTGGATATAGAGGTCATCCTTGCTGTGGAGTTGCAGAGCGAGGCAACCCTTCAAGCCGACGTTGTGCTTCCGGTGGGCCTCATCGTCCAGGACGCCCTCACCGTTCAAGTCGGCGGCGAGCACGCCGTTGAGTCGCGTGGTGATGCGCGTCCCCCGGCACACGATCCGTAACTCGTTCCAGCCGTCCGCCTTCCACCTCCAGCCCTTCGGCGCGTGCGACTCGTCGATCTCCCAGTTCTTGAGCGACGGGAAGATCCAGCGCTGCACGCCGCGTGTCTCGTCGTAGATCAACCCGGTGCGCCACGGCGCCGGCGGATGGACGTCGATCTGCGGCCCGTGCAGCCAGCCAGCCTCCTCATCGTACCGGCTGCGCACTTGCACACCGGAGTTGCCGGTGGAATCACGAAAGCCACGAACCTTCAGTCTCAGCTCGAAATCGCCGAACTCGCGATCGGTGATGAGCCAGACGTAATCGTGGTCCGTGCGGCCACGGGAGTCGCACGTGATCGCGCCACCGGCGACCTTCCAGAATCCCCTGTCGCGGTCGGCGGGCTTCGCCGCAACATGCCAGCCGTCGAGCGTCCGTCCGTCGAACAGCGAGATCCAGTCGGCCGCGGGCAGCGGGCAGGCGATCAGAGCCATGACCGCGGCGATCAGTGCAGAACGCTCGATCACCGGTTCAATCCTCCTCCCAACCAGGCTCCCATCTTATCCCCATCGCCTCACGGCAGAAGCGGACCATGTCGTCTGCCACCGGCGCGCGGAAACACAGCCCCTCCGGCCACAACCGCCCCGGAAGGAACGCCGCCTCGAAGCAGTGCAGTGCCTGCCGGCGGAATGGCAATTCCGCCGACAGCCGCTCGGTGAAGCCCCGCTTCACAAACTCCAAATACAGTGCCTCGTCCGGTCCATAGACCTTGTCGCCGGCGACGGCGTGGCCGATGTGCGCCGCGTGAACACGAATCTGGTGCAGCCGCCCTGTGGCCGGCTCCACGCGCACCAGCGTGTAGCCCCCGCCCTGTGCCAGGGGGATGAACCGCGTGCGCGCATCCTGCCCTCCCGTCGTCACCGCCCGCCGCATCGCGATCTGCGAATCGGGGTGCTGGCCGATCGGCCCCTCCGCTTCGAAGGGCTTACGGAGCTCGCCGTGCAGGATCGCCAGGTACCTCTTCCGCACCCGCCGGTTCTGGACCGCCTGTTGCATCCGTTTTCCGATCTTCGGATCGGTCGCGAGCACCACGACGCCGCTTGTCTCGCGGTCCAGCCGGAACGGCATGTGCAGCCGGGCGACGCCGAGATATTGGCGGCAGGCGCCGATCAGGCTTGACCACGGCCCGTGTTTTGAGGGATGACAGACGACATACCCCGGCTTGTTGACCACGAGCCACTCGGGCGTGCGGTCGAGAATCCACGCGGACAGCTCCTCGGCCGTGATCTCCCATCCCCACGCGGCGGCCGGCATGTCAGTTCCCGTTTCCCGCCCGGATGCCGTGTAACCTTTGTGCGCCTGCAATCATCATCTGTCAGAGTAGAGAGTGACTGTGTCCGCACACAAGCCAGCGATTCAACGACCAGTCGTCATGGCGTCAATGGTGGCGCTGCTGGTCGTCTCCGGTTGCGGCCGGCGCGACAGAACCGAAGCGCCTGTCCCGCCGCCCTCTTATAACGACACGGCGCGTTTCCTTGCCGGGCTGCGGGGCGAACCGAACGGCCCGTATCGCCGTCTGGAGCGCGACGCAGCGTGGAAAGACCACGCGGCACGGCTTGACAGAAGCTGGACACGCTTCCAGAAGGCGTTCCTCGCGCCCGCCCGGACCTTCGAGACAAAAGAGCTCTCCGGGGACGTTCCCGCCGGCGGCTTCGTGTTTTATCCGTTCAGCGGACCGGACATCGTGTATCCGCTCACCTTCTTCCCGCGCGGCGACACCTACGTTCTGGTCGGACTCGAGCCGGCCGGGGAACAGCCCATCCCCTCGGACTACTCGCGCGCCAACCTTGCCTCCGCCTTACGCACCTGGCGTGTCGCCGCCGGCTCGCTGCTCTACCGGAGTTTCTTCATAACTGACGAGATGGAGCACCAGCTCCGTGGCAAGGACGCCGAGGGCGCTCTGCCCCTCATTTTGCTGCTGATGGCTCGCACAGGAAACAGGATACTTGGGGCGCGGCACGCCCGGCTCGACGCAAGGGGCTGGCTCTCCACGGAGAAGGATCCTAAGCGCGCCCAAGTCCTCGAGATCGTTTTCCGTCGTCCTCGCGACGGCCGCATTGTCAGGCTGTACTACTTCTCCCGTGATCTTGCCCGCGGAATGAACCCTGACTCCGGTTTCCCGCAGTTCCTGGAGCGTCAGGGCCCCGCCCGGACGTTTGTGAAATCGGGATCGTACCTTCTGCACAGCCCGCGCTTCCGCCGATTGCGCCGTTACGTGCTTGAGAACAGTATCGTCCTTCTTCAAGACGACACTGGCATCCCCTTCCGGATGTTCGACGAACGCGGCTGGCAGGTCCGGTTATACGGTGATTACAGCCCGCCCGGCGATCCCTTCCGCCACCGGGTTCAGGAAGACCTCGCGGCGGCGTTTGATGACCCGGAGCGCATTGTCAAAAGACTCGGTTTCTCTCTCGGCTATGGCGCGGGACGCCGGACATCGAGCCTGCTGTTCGCGGTTCGTAACCGGCCCGGCCCGCTGCTGGGCCACATCGCGCCGGTGCTGCCCGAACCCCAGCCCTAGCGTGTTAGCAGGGCGGCACCACTACTTGCGACGGCAGTGCGCGCCTATCCGAAGAGACAGGGGGCCTGACGTGATTGGTACGAAGTGGAACGAGACGCCGGGAGGATCTGAAGCATCACGGGATAGGAAAGCTGGCGTTTCACACATTCCTACGCGACTCGGGTGGGACAACCTGCGCGTGTACCACGTCCTGAAGTAGGGAGTCGTGCGACGTCCCTGCAGGGGCTTCAGGTTGTCAGCGGTGCATAATGATCTTGACGGCAGAGGAGTTGCCCATGCGAAGAACTCGCTCATCGGACCCGAAAAAGAGGCGGCGCGACGCGTCGCGCGCAAAGGCCGTCCTTCCGAGTACTTACGACCCCGCTGAGAGGGAAGTGGCCTCCTTCCCCATCGTCGGCATCGGGGCCTCCGCTGGAGGCTTCGAGGCCTTAACGCAGATGCTGCAAAATCTACCCTCGGACACCGGGATGGCCTTCGTGTTCGTTCAGCACATGGACCCCGAACACAAGAGCATGCTGCCGAAATTGCTCTCAAAGGCCACCCAGATGCCCGTGGTCGAGGCGCAGCAGGGCATGGTCGTGCAACCCAACCATGTCTACGTAATTCCACCGAAGTCCGACCTGGGTGTCATCAATG
>DATIFQ010000356.1:0-3639 GCA_035455185.1 Bryobacteraceae bacterium
CAGGCGCTCGGAATGTCCAACCGCCGGCTGCCGAGTGGGACCTTCGCCAGCATGAACCGCGAGTTCCAACTTGAAACCGGCGAGTTCCTCCGCACGGCCGACGACGTGCGGAACGTGGTCGTCGGTGTGGCCGGCGGGAAGCCTGTCTTCGTGCGCGACGTCGCCGAGGTGACCGACGGCGGCGAAGAACCCTCGCAATACGTCCGATACGCCTCGGCGGGCGGTTTCCACCCTGCCGTCACTGTGTCCGTCGCCAAGCGGAAGGGCACGAACGCTATCGAGGTGGCCGAGAACGTTCTTCATCGTGTCGAGGCGCTGAAGGGTAGCGTCATTCCGTCGGATGTACGGATGACGGTTACTCGCCACTATGGAGAGACTTCGGCGGAAAAATCGAACGAGCTGCTGTTTCACATGCTGATTGCCGTCATCTCGGTCAGCCTGTTGATCTGGCTCACACTCGGTTTCCGCGAGTCGCTGATTGTCTTTATCGCCATCCCGGTTACGCTGGCTCTGACGCTGACGGTTTTCTATCTCTACGGATACACGCTGAACCGAATCACGCTGTTCGCGCTCATCTTTTCGATCGGCATCCTAGTCGATGATGCCATCGTCGTGGTCGAGAACATCGTGCGCCACGCGCGACTGCCCGGTAACGTGGGGCGCCCGTTGGGGGAGGTTGCGATCGAGGCGGTGGACGAAGTCGGCAACCCGACGATCCTTGCCACGCTGACGGTAATTGCCGCAATTCTGCCGATGGCCTTCGTCGGAGGACTGATGGGACCGTACATGCGGCCGATTCCGGTGGGCGCCTCGGCGGCGATGGTCTTCTCGCTGATCGTAGCGTTCCTCGTGACGCCTTGGGCGGCAGTCCGGCTGCTCAAAGTCCACGGAGCCCACGGAAACGGCGAGGAGGAGGATCGCCTCACGCGCCTGTATCGCCGGGTGATGAATCCGCTGCTGCACAACTTCACCCTCCGCTGGGGATTCCTGGCGATGGTCACCCTGCTGTTGTTGGGCTCCTGCGCGCTGGTGTACATCAAGTTCGTCGAAGTGAAGATGCTGCCCTTCGACAACAAAAGTGAGTTTCAGGTCATTGTGGACATGCCCGAGGGGACCACACTGGAGGAAACCGCGCGCGTCACGAAGAAGCTCGCCGACGCAGTACTGACGCAGCGTGAGGTGGTCAATCTACAGACTTATGTGGGCACCGCGTCTCCGTACAACTTCAACGGTCTGGTCCGTCACTACTACCTGCGCCGCGGCTCGAACGTCGCCGACATTCAGGTCAACTTGCTGCCGAAACAGGACCGCGACGAGCAGAGTCACCAAATCGCAAAGCGGGTTCGAAACGTGATTCTTCCGATTGCGAAGCAGTACGGTGCTAACGTCAAGGTCGCCGAGGTGCCGCCCGGTCCGCCGGTGCTCCAGACGTTGGTCGCGGAAGTGTACGGACCAGCCGAGGAGGGCAGGCTCCGGGTTGCCCGGCAGATCCGCGGCATCCTCGAGGGCACACCCGGGATCGTCGATGTCGACTGGTACGTCGAGGACGACCAGCCGAAGTACCGGCTGATCGTGGACAAGGAAAAGGCGGCGCTCAACGGCGTTTCGGAGGAGGAGATCGCGCGCACCATGCGCATCGCTTCGGCGGGTGAGCCGGCCGGTCTGCTGCACGCCGATTCGGAGAAGGAGGATGTGCCAATCTCGCTGCGGCTCGACCGCGCCACACGCTCCGACCTCGACCACATCCAGAACCTGAAGGTCATGGGTAGGACGGGCAGCCTCGTGCCGCTGCGGGAAGTCCTTCGCGCCGAACAGACACTCGCGGAGAAGAGCATCTACCACAAGAATCTGATGCCGGTCACCTACGTGACCGCCGACGTTGCGGGCGCGATGGAGAGCCCCGTCTACGCCATCCTGGCCACGAGCCCCAAGATCGCGGAAATCAAGATCCCTGAAGGCTACTCCATCGAGCAACACACCGCCCGGCAGCCATTCGAGGATTCCCGCTACTCCATGAAATGGGATGGCGAGTGGCACATCACCTACGAGGTCTTCCGGGACCTCGGCATCGCTTTCGCCGCGGTTCTGATCCTGATCTACGTTTTGGTTGTGGGTTGGTTCCAGAGCTTCATCACGCCACTGGTGATAATGGCGGCGATTCCGTTCTCGCTCGTGGGAATCCTGCCGGCCCACGGTCTGCTGAACGCGTTCTTCAGCGCTACGTCGATGATAGGCTTCATCGCCGGCGCCGGGATCGTCGTGCGAAACTCCATCATCCTGGTGGATTTCATCGAGTTGCGCCTCAAGGAGGGAATGCCGCTCGACGAGGCCGTTGTGGACGCGGGCGCCGTCCGGTTCCGGCCGATGGTGCTGACCGCGGCGGCGGTGGTGGTCGGCGCGGGGGTCATCCTGTTCGACCCGATCTTCCAGGGCCTGGCCATCGCGCTGATGGCCGGCGAAGTCGCGTCGCTGGCTCTGTCCCGGATGACCGTACCGATCGTGTACTATATCGTGAACAAGAGGAAAATGGCGGGGAGCTGAGGCTTCCCGTCACCTTTTCCACTGTTCCGCATCTGGGTCCGTAAGAGGAGAGTACGCTCCAGCTATGGCGGTGTGACGAGCGTTTCCTTATTCTGAAACCACCAGTTCTTCCAGAAGCCGACGTAGTAAGACTCGTTCCGCGCGATCGTGTTGGGATCCATCGTCGAATGGGCGATCGTATCCTCCGTGCGGTAAGGCCAGTCCCCTGGAGCAGGGTGGTGCGAATTGACCGGCACGTTGTTCGCAAACATTGCCAGCCCGCCTACGGCCAAGGTGCGCAGCATTAGATCGGGGCTTTCTAGCAATCCGGCGAGGTGCTGTAGAGACTCCCGGGTATGAACCCTCGCCAGCGCCGTCGCCGCGGCGATTCTGAATTCCTGACGAGTATTCTCGGAGGTCGCCAATGGGCCGAGAATGCGCACGGCCGCCGCCTCTGCATTCCGAAAGTAGAAGCGCAAGTCCTCGGCAATCGCTCTGCCAAAAGGCGAAGCCATCAACTTGTCCTGCTCCGATGCGACCCGCTCCAACGCTCCAAGGTCGCCTTCTGCAATCAAAGCCCTCAAATCCAGGGCTTGGACCTTATCAACGTGACTCCGGGAAAACTGCGTGAACGTCTTGCGCGCCGCCGGGGAATTGAGGTGCCCCCTGAAAACATCCAGGAGATCGTAGACCGCGCCTCGATCCGGAGGCCACCCGACCGACGCTGCCCATGCCAGCTCGAGAAACACCTTCTCTTCGATCGTTGCGCCCGGTCCTGCCCGGTATTCCTCGGGCTTCAGCCCGCTCGGCAACAGGAAATACAGCATGTCAAACTCTACGTTCCCGGTTGTCCCTGGAACGATTTCCCAGTGCCCACCCGCGTCCTTTCGGAGAAAAAACAACGCCCTGTCTTTGTGAAGGGGTCGAGACATCGGTTGAACCGTCTGGCGTCCAGTCCAGGTCAGTTGCACCGCCGAGCCGGGTCGCAATTCACCCCGCAACGCTCGCTCGATGACGAGATTGCCGACGGCTGTCCCGTTGACGATGTTTCCCTCGACACCGGCGACCACGATCGCGCTTGCGTCTCTGAGAAGAAAGTCCAAAGTAACTGGCGCAACC
>DATIFQ010000357.1:0-14158 GCA_035455185.1 Bryobacteraceae bacterium
CCGTCGGCGTCTGCCGGTCCACGTCCACCGTCGCCGTCGATTCGTACACCGGCGTCAGCCGCGCCGACACGATCAACGTCCCCACCACGCTCATCCCCACAAACGCCACGATCTTCCACCGCTGCCGCTTCAATATCCATAGGTAGTGAGACAGGGGAAGAGCCGGCTTCTCTGGGTCGGGCTCAATCAGGGGCGGCGGCGCCCAGACGGAGACAGGGTATTGTTCGGCGACTGCGGGCAAGTTCCGTTCTGTGATTTGTGCCTGCATGGAGTCCTCCTCGTTCGTACTAGCGCCGCCAAATAAGGATTCCGGAGGCGGTGGCGGTTCCGAATCCGGCGATCTTCTCGAGTGTGTGCACGGCAACCCGCCGGCCGCTGTTGTCCGGGATGTAGAGAATGTCGTTGGCGTCCAGAGGAATGTCGGGCGCCTTACGTTCCATGATCTGTTTCAGTTCGATCGCAATCTCGTGCTTGGACCCGGTAGCCGCTTCGCGGCGATAGATATATGCACGCTTGGCAGCGAACGGGACGAGACCTTCGGCCAAGGCCAGCATTTGCAGCACGGTTGTCTCCGATTCGCCCTGTACGGGATACACGCCGGGTTTCTTGACGCTGCCCACGACAAAGATCTTCCCCACCTCCGGCACACGAATCTCCTCGCCCCCGGCGAGCTTCAGGTTCAGTTCCGGATCGGCCGCGTCGATCAGGCCTCTCACCGGAATCCGCTGTACCAGCGTCGCCGGCTTGCCGTCCTCCCCCGGTTGCGTCCGGCTCACCAGAATCTCCGGCCCCGCGTCCACGCTCAACCCCCCGGCCCGCGTCAGCGCGTCGAGTAAAGTCATCGGGCCCGCCGCCTGGAACGTGACCGGATTTCGCACCGCTCCGGCGACGCTGATTGGCCGGCTGTGGTACTCGGCAATCGTCACCGTCACCACCGGCTCCACAAGCAACTGTTCCGCGTGGAGTGCCTCGGCCACCGTCGCCTCGAGCTCCGCCGGCAACAGTCCGTCGGCGCGCACTCGCCGCTTGAGCATGGGCAGGCGGATGAAGCCGTCGGCGCCAACGCGCACGGTGCGCGTCAGTTCCGGCGCGTCGTACACCGAGATGGCGATCAGATCATTCGGCCCGATCTTCTGAGCCGGAAGGTTTGCCGCTCCAAGCTCGGATGTGGAACGGACCTGCGCCGAAAGGGCGCCGCACAGTAGCAGAAACAGGATTGGGAGCATCGTTGACACCTCATTTGGTTGGAGACACCGGATGACCGCTCCGAACGGAGCGGAACCGCTCAGCGGATCTGTTTCAGGACACGGGGCCGGCTGGATCTTACGATTCCGCGCCGTCGTTCAAGAGGCGGATCAGGGAGGTCACGCGTGATTCCAGTTCAGCCACCTTGTGTTCCAGGTTGGACAGGGGGCTTTGCGCCGGACCGTGGGACGCCTCGGTCGCGCCAGCCGAGCGCAACACGGCGGTGCGTGCAAAATCCGAAATGCTACGAGCGCCCGTGAATGCGTAGACAGCCTTTACCGTCTCGTACTCCTGCTGGCTGAGACGAAAGTTGACCAGACGATTTCTGGGCCTGAGAACGGACATGGAAAATGGGGCGAATATGAGAAGCGGATACGGCTAGTGAGCTAGCGCCGGCCGGCCCGACGGCCGCAGCACATCGCGGTCGATCTCGACGGCCACGGAGCGCTGCAGCAGATGGACGCTCACCACCACCCGGCAGACGTCCTTCAATTGGACGAGGATTCCTTCAAGACCTGACAGCGGACCGGCTTCGATGCACACTGTCTGGCCGACTTTGAGAAACGGCCACGGGCCCGACGGAAGATCGGACGCCACAATGGACCGGACTGCATTCAGCTCCTCTTCGGCAACAGGCGCGGGTGTCCGGCCGAAGCCCACGACAGAGCGTACGCTGGGCGTCGCCAGCACCCGGGCCCGATCGCCGGATTCAAAGCGGGAGAAGACATACCCCGGAAAGAGCGGCACGTCGAGTTCCTTGACACGGTCCGACCACCGCCGGCGCGCCCGATAAAGAGGCAAGAAGAACTCGAGGCCTTTGGATTCGAGCGCCTGGGCGGCCGCTCTTTCGTGCTGGGGCTTTACCGTCAACGCAAACCAGTCGGCACTGTGGTACGAATTTGGGAGAGGATTGCCAAAAAGTTCCATAATCGAGCAGCTACCGCGGCACGCCACAGTTCTTGTCCGGCGGCGCACCGAATTCCTACGGCTCAAGCCCCCGGCCCAGGCCGATTCATCGGCTGATGGTTTCTTTCTCCTTCTGCGTCAGGTAGACTGCCGCCCCGGCGCCGGCTCCGCCGACAATCACGCCGGCGATGACGGCCTTCTTCGCGCCGGACATCCCGCCCGACGGCGCGGACACCGGAGGAGTGGGCTGCGTGACCGGCGGGGCAGGTGTTTTCGCGACCTGTGGAGCGGCCTTGGGCGGTGCGGTCTTGGGCCGAGCCGCCTCGGGCGGCTCGGCCGGTTTCGCGGCCGGAGGTACGGCGGCTGAAGGCGGCGGCGCAGGGCAGCCGCGGCGCACGCGTCTCATCCTGGTCACCTGTACGACCTCCATCGCGCCGGCCACCGGCTGTTCTTTGGGCAACTCGAAGGCCACCACTTCCACGACGTTGCCGACCTCCCGATCCAGCCTGTCGCCGCGAATCTCCTCGAGGACTCCGGCAATCAGGTCCCTTAGCACAAAACGGCCGTCCCGCCGCTCCACGCAGCCGGTCATCTCGAACGGTAATTGCGCACCGGCTGGAGCCTGTGGCTGGAACTCGAGGGCCATCCCCGGCGCCATCACCGCCACCACCGATCCGCCGGTGTTCATCACTCGCAGACCGCCGCGTAAAGCCGCGATCTGGACACTCCGCTCCCCGGAATAGGCGATTCGGCCTGCCGAAGCGCCGCCGGTCGGAACGATCCTCAATCCAAGCGCCTCGACCGCATAGCCCCGGTTGTTGTCCCACTCGCCGTGACCTTGCTCGAGCACCAGCCTGCCGCCGAAAACCTTCGCCCTGGAACCGGAGTCCAAGAGTACACGAACGCCTCCCTGAATCCGCAGTTCGGAAGGATCTGTAAACGTCTCCAGGGTGTTGCCGTCGAAAATGGTAGCGTTGCCGGAGACGGTATGATTGTCGAGCCGAAATTCGCCCTTTGTGATGGCCACTCCGATCGAAGCCGGCGCCTCGGCCCCAATCCCCACCGGATACAGAAAGAGAGCGAGTAAGCACGCAGCCGTGAGACGATGCACAACACGACCTCCGTAGGTTGTACTCTGCGTGCGGGTTTTAGGCATCATTCCACGCCTCTCACTCTCTTGTCAAGAACCCGGCCAGACGGGCTCGCTGTCTGTCGGAACGAATGCGGATAGAGCTCACGCTCCGTGACCCCCATTCGGGAACCTGTTCCAGAGGTCCCGCAGCGTAGCCCTTGGGCTGGTGCCTCTTCGCGGGACAAATCATTAAAGAGCGCCGCTTTACAGTGAGTTTACGGAAGCAATCAACGCTCTCACCCCATTCATCGGACGGCAAGCCGTAGAACTTCAGACCGTCCTCGGGCTGGTACGGCTATCTGTTTGACCCACCAAGAGATCTCGCACCGAATTCTCTGCGGAACATTCCTCCCCCTGAGACGTATATGAAAGTGCGGGGAAAAACAGCAGCCCGCAATCCTAGAATCACGGGGACTTCATAAATGGCAGGCAACGGGAGCAACGGAAACGGAAAGAACAGGCGCCGCCGCAGGCGGTTGATATGGCTTAGCGTCCTCGCGATGCTGCTTGTCGGCGCTTTCTTCGGCGTGCGGGCAGCGCTGCGCCCGAACAATCACATCGACCCGTCGAAACTGGCGGAAGTGACGCGCGGCGATATCGCACGCTCCGTAGTGGCTACGGGAAAAATCGAGCCACGCGCCAAAGTTGAAGTCAAGTCCAAAGCCAGCGGGATCGTGCAGCGTCTGCTGGTGGACTACGGCGACTGGGTGAAGCAGGGCCAGGTCCTTGTGGAATTGGACAAGGAAGAGCTTCAAGCCCGTGTCCGGGAGGCGCGCGCCACGCTGCTGGCGGCCCAAGCCGCTGAAGAATCGTCCAAGGCGACCTATGAGCGGAACAAGGTAGAGGCCGAAGGCCCCGACATCCCCTTCCTCAAGTCAGGAATGGACCGCGCCCAGAAGCTTCACACACAGGGATTGATCGCGAGGTCCCTCCTGGAAGACGCAGAGAAGGCCTACCAGACGGCGCTGAACAAGCAGATGGCTGCTTTGCGAAACCTGTCCGTCGCCCGCGCGGAGATCGCCCGCTCTCAGGCCCAGGTAGCGCAGGCGAGGGCTGCCCTCGAACGGGCGGACGAAGACCTTCGTAACGCCACCGTCGTGAGTCCGATGAACGGTCTCGTACTCTCGCGCAATGTTGAGACAGGCGATGCGGTAAGCTCGATTCTGGTTCTCGGCTCTCAGGCGACGCTAATTATGACGCTGGGCGATGTCAGTGACGTATACGTCCTCGGCAAGGTGGATCAGGCCGACATCGGCAAGGTCTACATGGGACAACGGGCCCGCATCGTGGTGGAGTCCTTCAAAGACAAAAAGTTTGAAGGACAAGTTACGAAGATCGCGCCGCTCGGCGTCGAGAAGGAGAACGTCACCACCTTTGAGGTCAAGGTCTCGATTCGCAATCCCAGCGGTGAGCTCAAGGCGAACATGAGCGCCAATGCCGAGATCATCCTCGAGGAAAAGCAGAACGTTCTGCTGATCCCGGAGAGCTCCATCGTCTACGACCGGAACCGGAATACCTCCATCGAGGTGCCGGATTCAACCATCGAAGCCGGACGCCGAAAAGTGCCCGTGAAGCTTGGCATCTCCAACGGCGTTAAAACCGAGCTGATTTCCGGCCTGAAGCCCGGCGAGAAGGTCGTGCTTCAGTAGGCCGCCCCTGGGATCCTCACACAAGCCGTTCCAGGAGAGAGATCAGGCACTCCTGGTCAAAGTCCGAGGTGCGATGAGTGCGGGGATCGAACAGGAGCCAGGTCTGCGAGTCTTTCTCGAGGCAGTAAAACAGCAGGTGCTCGGGGATCACCGCGCGCTCGATGGATTCCTGGTTTAGACAGCGCACCTCCCCTTGGAGGACGTACGGCACGCGGTACTGTTCCGTTGAGATCGGGGTGTCGGTGGCGCGGAACTCGATCTGGATCAGCCGCCCGGCGATGTTCACCTGAAACAGGTTCCCCCCGGCATCGCGGTAAGTGTCGGCCGTGAATTCAGCGGGTGCGAGATCGACCAGAGGCTTCCGGAGGAGCTGGTTCACTGCGCCAACGAATGCGGCGCATGTCGCGTGCAGTTCACGGGCTCCCTGGGACCGCAATGCGGCGACCTTCCGCTCTTCGCGAATTCGCTCTTCGTCCTTCCGAACGAGCGTCTCGATGTTGTTGGCCAGCCTCTTCAGCCGGTCGTCCGCACCGGTGCTGCGCCTGAACTTCATCACCCGAGATACAATCCTCCCTTGAGGACGAACCCAAGTGAGAATACCATACTCCGCGCTGATCGCCTCCTGCATCTGCGCCGCCGGGCTTTGCGCGCAGGACCGCCCGGGCCTGTTCTTCCGCGAGGACTGGAAGGAGACTCCAGCGGAAGTCCCTGTAGGCCAGGCTCACGTTGTTAATCCGGACCTCGTGTTGGGCCTTTACGGCCCCGGCCGGACGGTAATCAAGAAGAGCCACCACGACACTCCGGCCGACGATCCGTATTACGTCTGGTCCGGCCTGTGCCCGCTAAACTGGGCGGTAACACTCAAGCACAAAGACGCATTCGCCGACCTTTCCGGCCAGGCGAAGCTCCGCTGGCGGTCGAAGCAGGCCGGCTTCCGGCAGCTTCGGATCATCCTGAAGCTCGCGGGCGGCGCGTGGCTTGTCAGCGACGCCTATGACGGTCCGTCCCAGGACTGGCGCGTGCGTGAGTTCAACATCCAGGACATTCGTTGGCGCAAGCTGGACATCGAAAAGGTGGTCGAAGGCGCGTGGGTGGAGAGGCCCGACCTGAGCAGAGTGGACGAAATCGGCTTCACCGATTTGATGGTGGGCGGTGAGAGCATCGCCTGTTCCCGGCTCGACTGGATCGAGGTCGACGCGAAGCCGGTGAAGCGCAGGTAGTCTGGCGTACAGCCCAAGCGAAGTATCTATTTTTCTCCGGGCCTCTCCGGCCACAGTGCGTTCCATCCAGGCTCGGGTACCGGCTTCACCTTTAGGACTTCACAGGCCCTGAGGTGCCGCTCCCAGAGCATCGCCCGCCGGAGACGTGCCTGCCGGGCCACGCGCTCGGACGCCGCCCTCTCAACGGCCGGCGGGCCGCCCGCGAGCGGCATCAACTCCGCGATCAAGCCACCCAGTCTCTCGCGCTCGGCAAGCAGCCGCGCAGGATCCATCGTGTACTTCGAGAATCCCGACACGATCTCGGCGTCCACCTTCAATAGCGCCTCGGCTTTCCCGATAAGAGCGGTGTGGGCTGCGACCGTCCCTCGCGAACGAAGCGCCTCCACCGCGTCGCGCAGCACCATGTGGCTCTCCCAGTCTTCGATGCCATCCCGAATTGCCTCGAAGCGCAGCGAGGAGATCGGCCCCGGGTAGAACAGCATTCCGTCGCCGTTTGTCGGCCAGCCGTGGCTCCACCCGTCGGCCTTCCAAGGAACGTTCGGGTAACGCTTCGACGGATCTTTGGCGTAGTTCCGTTCCCAGATGTTGTAACAGTAATACTCGAAGCCGGTGACGCCGTACTTCCACGTCGTCCAGAACAGGACCCGCGACGCGATCAGCGGATTCTCCACCTGCACGTTCGGATACGGATAGGCAGGCCCGGCCGCCGTGTACCAGTAGAACTCCTCGCCTCTCTTCTGCGACTCCGCGATCAGATTCACCTGGTCTTCCTGGAGGCTGTACACTTTGCTCCGGCCGCTCACCTGCGGGTCGTAGATATCGACGAACCCGACCAGTTCTTCGCGAGGAAAGCTCCCGCCGATCATCACCTGCACTCCCGGCAGATGCGCGTGGACGAGGTCGGCGCGCCTGCGCATCTCGTTCCACTGGTCCGTCTCATCGCCGATGTAGACCAGCGTGTAGTCGAGCGCCCCTAGCCTCTTCACCGTCTCGTAGTTCTTCTTGAGCTGTGCGAGTTCCGTGTCCGTACCGGCGAAGTTTCCGCTCAGATACACCGTGTTCATGCCCTGCCGCAGCAACTCCTCGAGATCTTTCCGGGGCGAGAGGATCTGGGCGTACTGCTCAGTCGGGCTGAATCGATGCTCCATGAGGAAGTCGTAGTACTTCCGATACAGACCCGCGTCCGGATCTTCTCCGTGGAAACGCGCTGCGTTGCCCCAAATGAACTGTCCCATCGAGTGAAAATTCCACTTCTCCGGGATGGCGTACGGCCATACGTTCACCTCAAGCTCCAGGTCCTTGAGCATACGCGCCGAGTCCGCAATCGCGATTTTGCCGCGGTACACCCCCGGAGACGTACCCGGACGCGTGCGCACAACCACGTAGAACGGCGTATGAACGTGCCGCCGCAGCCTCACCGGCTTTGTCGGCAACAAAGGGTCCGTCGTCTCATACACCTTGCCGCCGAACATCAGTTCCCGGGTCATCCAGTTGCGCCGCATCGGATAGACGTCCTCGATGAAATAGCTCACGTCGGATGCCGGTATCGTCTTGCCTTCGGCGCTTACGAGGTCCGACACGTTCAGCCGCACTCCCTCGATGTCCCGCAGCATCGGTTGAACCACGACCTGGAGACCCTCGAACTCGTTCGCCGCCATCGACATCCGGTATGACGTCCCGTACGATCCTCGGTACCCGAACCTCGTCGAGAGGTCGCAGATGCGTGTCATGCCGTCCGTCATTCCGGCGACCACCTCATCGCCGTCCAGTTCGAGCACCAGCTTCGGATGCAGCTTGTCGCCGCTGCTGTACGTCGCGGTGGGCACGTCGATCTCCCAAGTGCTGGGTGTCCTCCGGTCCGGCGGGTCGGCCGGAATGAGCAGCACCCCGTGGTTGGCCGCTTCCCCGGCGATCCATTTCTCTACCAGCGGAGTGATGTTGAACTCGATCCACCGGCCGCCTTCCGGAACGCCCAGCGGGAGGAACGGGAAATCTGGCCAGCCCTCGTGCGGCGGAGCGAACAGCTCGACCGAATCAACCGCCCCACGCCTCCGCCCGTTGCCGTAATCGGTGAGTTCGTCATACGAAATCTGGTTGCCGCCGCTGATCGCCTCATGGCAGAAGATCTCGGTGAACTTGTTCGGCTTGCGCGCCGAGGGCAGAAAAATCATCAGCCGGGCGCGCGCGAGTGTCCCGCTCAGCTTCGGCAGTTCGAACCTCGCGTGCAGGCTGTTCTGGGATCCGCGCAGATGAAAGTACCCGTCGTCCGCCTCCGCCGCAGGTCGCGTGTCGACGATCGTCCGTGTCGTGCTCCCCTCGTAACCGTCGACCCCCTGTTGGAGGGTGACCATCGAACCCTCGCTGAGCGTGGCTGCCAGGAATAATGGCGCAATACACCGAATCATTCTGCGTTCTCCTTATGAATCCGAAGTGCAGCCCGCACAGAGCGCACGGAATCGGCTTCACTCCGCCAATAGTAGACCAAAAGGGGAGGAAGTCCGCTATTCGTAGCGCAGCGCTTCGATTGGATCCAGGCGCGCAGCCTTGATGGCGGGTATCATCCCTGCGACCAAGCCGACAAAAAGCAGCACGCCGGTCGAAACCAGGATGGAGCCTAGCGACAGGCCGAGTTCAACGTTGCCTTTATCCGGAGCGTCGTCCATGATCGCCCCGAACAAAGGCATCGATCCCAGGGCGAAAGTGGCCACGGCGCCCACCGCAACGCCAAGAAGGCCTCCGATGCCGACGATGATCAGCGCCTCGAAAAGGAACTGCTTAAGGATCATGCCCTTGGGGCCGCCGAGAGCCTTTAACACGCCGATCTCGCGCGTCCGGTCGAGCACCGTTGCCAGCATGATGTTGGCGAGGCCGACGCCTCCGATGCCCAGTGTCAGCGCGCCGACGAAACCCAGAAGCATTCTCGCCGCCATCGACATCGTTTCGATGATGTACAGGAACTGGTTGAAAGCCAGAATGAAGATCGCCTTCTCGTCGTTCGGCGAGAAGCGGTGGATCATGCCCAGGGTCGCACGCACATCGCGAATCGCGCGGTCTCGCACCTGCGGCGAGATCGGAGTCCACACGATGAAGTCGGGGTAGCGGAGGTCCTTGTAGATGGACATTGTGTCGTAGGGGATGAAGATGCAGTTGTTGTCAGGCGTATTGTAGTTGGCAAGTTGTCCCTTCGCGTCCAGCACGCCAATCACCGTGAAACGCTGACCTTGCAGTGCAATCTCTTCCCCAACCGGAGGAATGCCGCTGAACATCTCCTTCGCCACCTTCGCGCCGAGCACCGCCACTCGATTCCGTTGCAGGGTGTCTTCCCGGCCGATCCAGCGCCCCGACACCATCTGCATGTTCCGGATGTATTGATATTCGTGCCAGACCGCTCGCAGCGTGTACTGCTTCTCGCGGGTGCCCCGAACGACCTTTGTTCCGTACTTGAGCAGCTCCGGGGACATCGCGCCGACCGTGGGTACCGCCTCGCGGAGCGTCTCGACGTCGCTCAGTTCGAGCCGCACCTCCCGGCCGGAGCGCATGCCACCCGCTTGCAGGCTCGTCTGGCCCGCCGCCATGATAATCAGGTCCTGCCCGACGGCCTGAAAGCCTTGCAGCAATGCCTGGTCAAATCCGTGACCGTACGACATCAGCAGAACGAACGAAGCCACTCCCCACGCCAGGCTGAGAATGGTCACCAGCGTCCGGCGCCGGTAAAACCGGAGAGAACTCACCGCTTCCGAGATCTGCCACCGCCAGGTCATGGCATCACCTCTCTTCCCGGAGCGCTTCAACCGGCGTGAGCTCCGACGCCCTCCACGCCGGCGGCAGAGCCGACGCGAGCGCCACCGTGCCCAACGCAGCCACCGCCAGCAGTGTGTTGCGATAGCTTATGGGCAGCCCCGCGAACATCGCCGGCATCGGCAGCGAGTTAACCGCCGTGGCCAGCGCGCCCACGACGGCCAGTCCGAGCGCGCCGCTTAGCACCGCCAGCAGCAGGCCCTCGAGGAAGAAGTCCAGTAGGATGCGCCTTTTCGTCGCTCCGAGCGCTTTTTTCAAGCCGATCTCGTGGGTCCGCTCCGACACCGCCGTCATCATCGTGTTCATGACGCCGACTCCGCCAAGGCTGAGCGTGATGATGGCGATCACCGCAAGAAAGATCTCGGTGGCGTTGAAAACCGCGCCGAACAGTTCCGCGCTCTTTACCGTGTCCCACATCGGCAGGGCGCTTTCGTCAAGCGGGTCGAAATCGTGCAGGCGTCCGAGCGCCGTCCGCACCTGACGTTGTGCCCCTTCCCACTCGGTGATCGACAGCGGCCTGTAGACGAGGGTCTCGATTCTGCCTTTCTGATAGTCGGACCACTTGGGAGGGCAATCGCGCTCCAGGCTTGTCTTCGGAATCAGGATTTTGTCGTTGTCCCAGCCGTCGTAGCTGCTGTTCTGATTCTTCTTACTCATCAGCCCGACGACGTGGTACGGATTGCCGTAGATGGACACCTGCCGGCCCAACACATCGCCGCGGTAACCGAACAACTGCTCCTTGACGGAGGCGCCGAGAACGCACACGCGGCGGGCGTTCTGGTTGTCCTCCCGGTTCAATGTGCGGCCCGTTTCAACGGGAAGGTTTCGCAGTTGCAGGTATTCCGGCGAAGCGCCCAGCGCCAGAAACAGGCCGGAGTTGAATTCGCTAGTGGCCGCGACCTCGCGCTTGACCTCGCCGGCCACCACCGAGACCAGCGGGCACTGTTCGCGGACTACCTGTACGTCCTTGTCCCACAGCCGGATGTGGCGCCCAGCTCGCTGGCCGCCCGCCTGCCGCTCGGTGCGGCCTCCCCACACCAGCACGATACTCTCTCCTAACTGCTTCATATTGTTGCGCTGGCCCTGGCGGAAGCCATCGCAGAGGGCGCTCATCAGCACCAGGGACGCGATGCCCCAGGCAATCCCGAACATCGTCAGGAAGCTGCGCAGCTTGTGGCGCCAGACATTCGCAACCGTTTGCTCGATGAAGCCGTAGATTACGTTGAGAAACCGCATCGAAATTCGGGACATGCTCGGTCCCAATTCCTTTGTACGCTTCGGAGGAGAGAATAGTTCCCGGAAGTCGGATCCGGGCCAGTCTGCTGTCGGTGATAGGCTACTGCACTTTTGTCGCCGAAAAGGTCCCGGCGTAACCGGCGTACTCCCAATTGCCGGTGACCTTTCCGCCGTCGACCTTCCCGGTCAGCTTCAGTTCGCCTTCAAGGCCGCCTTCTTCATAGACAAGGTGGAACTTCAGTTCGAACTTGCGCTCGCTGTACGTCCCTTTGACATCGGCCCTGTCGGCAAACCTGCCCGTCACCTGCCCGCCATCGACCTTAAAGGTCGCGGGCGCCTGGCGGTCGCCGTCGTCGCTGTTGAATGTAAAATTCCAGTTGCCGTCGAGATCGGTCGCGCAAAATGCCGGCACGGCGGCCAGCAGCGTACAGATCATCAGTGCGAAGACACCAGTCAGTCGGAACACACATGCCTCCTTTCGGGGCAAACACAGAGTCTATCAGAGGACGGCACCGGCTTCAGCCCGTGTTTCTGCTAGATCGTCATTGCCAGGAAACCACCGTCCACCCGAACAATGGAACCAGTCACGAACGAGGACGCCTTATCCGACGCCAGGTAAATCGTCGCTCCTACAAGTTCTTCGGATTCGCCGAAGCGGTTCATCGGCGTGTGGCTCATGATCTGCGCCGTCCGCTCTGGAGTCAGGATGCGACGGTTTTGCTCGGCTGGAAAGAACCCCGGCAGGACAGCATTCACCCGCACTCGATACGGCGCCCACTCGCGCGCCAGGAATTGGGTGATCTGGTTCACCCCTCCCTTGGTTACGCTGTACGTGAATACCTTCGACAGCGGAGGACCCGACGATGCGGATGAGATGTTGATGATCGATCCGCCCCGGCCCGACTCCACCATCACTTTCCCGAACACCTGGCAGGCGAAGAAGACACTCTTCAGATTCACGTCCAGAATCCTTTGCCACTCCGATTCCTGGATCTCGAAAAACGGCGTCGCCGAGTTGATCCCCGCGGCATTGATCAGAATGTCGACGCTGCCGAGTTCGTCCAGAACCTGCCGGCATGCCGCTTCGAGCGCCGGTTTCTGCGTCGCGTCCGCCTGGATTCCAAGCGCCTTCCGGCCAAGCCGGCGAATCGATGTCGCGCGATCCTCGGCGCCGTCTTTGTTGTAATCGACAATGGCGACGTCGGCGCCCGCCCCGGCCAGGCCCTCGGCCATCGCCCCGGCAAGCACGCCGCCACCGCCCACCACTACGGCAACCTTGTCAGTGAGAGAGAAAAGTTCAGTATGTGTCATCGATTAAGTTTTTCTATCTTCTCTACTCTATATCGGGGATGTCCGCCGGGCCACCACCAAGGTGACGTCATCGGCCGGGGCCGCCCCGGCCGTCCACTCTATCAGCGCGTTCCGCAGGTCATCCACGATTGCCGCAGCGGGCCTGCCGCGCCGTTCGACCATGAGTGCGGCCAGGCGGTCCTCGCCGTACTCCTCGCCGGACGGGCTGGCGATCTCGGTGACTCCGTCGCTGTAAAGCACCAGTGTGTCGCCGGGCGCAATCAGCCGCGTGTGCTGCTCATACACAGTGTCCGGAAATACCCCGAGGATCGGTCCGCCTCCGTCCAGCCACT
The DNA here is from genome assembly GCA_035455185.1 of Bryobacteraceae bacterium. Lineage (GTDB taxonomy): Bacteria > Acidobacteriota > Terriglobia > Bryobacterales > Bryobacteraceae > JAEHDI01. Next base: position 12,830 of record DATIFQ010000357.1, read on the forward strand.
CGGTATTGCCGCAAGCGCGAACCAGCAGCGGTGGATTGTGGCCGGCGTTGCAGTACGCCAGTTCTCCGCTTGCCGGGTCGACGATTCCGAGAAACAGGCTCACGAACCGGTTGCTCAGCGACCGGGCAGTGAGCAGGCGGTTCAGCCGGTTCGTCAAGCGGGAGAGATCGCTCAGGTCCTCCGCCAGGACTTGCATGAAAGCGTGCAGGCTCGACATCAGTAGCGCCGCCGGCATGCCCTTGCCGGAGACGTCCGCGACCGCCAGGCCGACTCGGCCGTCCGGCTGCGGGAAGAAATCGTAGTAGTCCCCGCCCACCGTGCGGCACGGCGCGTTGTGACCGGCCAACTCGAGTCCGGAAACCGGAGGCGGGTTCTCAGGCAGCAGGCGCCGCTGGATCTCGGCCGCCTGCTCCAGTTCGCGCGCCAGGATGCGCTCCACCTGCTCCACGTCCGCGAGTCGCGCATGCTCAATCCGGATCGCCGCCACATTCGCCATCACGGTCAGCAGGTTGAGGTCCTCCCGGCTGAATTGGCGCACTACGTTCGGCGAATCGACGTAAATCAGGCCGATCACTCTTTCGCTCGTCTGGAGCGGCACCGCCAGCATGCTCCGGACGTTCTGCGCCTGAATGCTCTTCCGGGAACGAAACGCGTCTTCGCGCTGTACGTCTTCCACCAGCAGCGACTCGCGCTGCTGGACGACGCGGTCCCGCACCGCGCTGCTGATCCGGAAGCTGTCGCCGCGCGCCGCCCGCACCAGCAATCGCTCGCCTTCGAGCGTCAGCAGGACGCCACGGTCTGCGTCCACCGCGTCCAAAGCAAGATCGAGGATCAGCGGAAACAGTTCCCCGAGCGGCCGGTGCCCCGCCAGTTCCCTACCCGCATGAACCAGTGCGCGCACCCGGATGTCGAGATCGAACGGTGATGGGCTCGCGGTCTCCACGAACACGGGCTCGCTCCCGAGCACGCCGTCCAGGTTGGCGATCATCGCCGTCGAAGCCGGAACGTCCGCCACGGTCGGGTCCACGAACACGACGCTCTCCGCCATCTCCCCCAGTGGATCGTCGAAAACCATGACCAGGTGTCCCGCCGTGATGCGATCCCCGGGCTGGAGCCGGTGCGGACCGGGGATCCGCTCGCCATTCACTTCGGTCCCGTTCTTGCTGCCGAGATCGGCGACTACCCACTCGTCCCCATCCCGCTCGAACACAAGGTGCTGCCGTGACAGACCGGCGTCGTCGGCAAAGCAAAGCTCGTTGGAGGTGGCCCGCCCGAGGGACACACGGCTCCCTTCCAGACGGACCGTCTGGGATCTGCCTTCCGGGGCGC
>DATIFQ010000358.1:0-7712 GCA_035455185.1 Bryobacteraceae bacterium
GACTCTCAAACAGGATCGATTTCGGGATGCCGATGGGCCGCAGGTTTTTCATCGCGCGGATCACCGCGCGGTCGCTGAAGACTTTGTTGTTCTCGATGTCGATCTTGCCAACCTTTACCTTCGGCCCTTCCTTCACCTTGAACGTCACCGACAGCGAAGACGGCGGGAACGGCGTGATCTCCGGATTTACTTCGGCGAACTGGCGTCCGCGCTCGGCCAGGTACTCCTGCAGCACCACGCGGGCGCGTTGCACCTTGTTCGGATCGTATTGCGATTCCACCGTCAGGCCGACGCGCCGTTCCTTGAAACGGTCCAAAACCTCCGAGACCGTCACCGACTTCATTCCGTCGTACTTGATCGAGCGGACAATCTGACGTTCCACCAGAACGTACCGCACGATCTGGCCCGCCTTGCCGGGCTCTATTTCCAGACGAATGTCGTCGAAGCGCCCGGTGTTCCACAGCGCCATGAAATCGCGGCGGAGCGCGTCTTCCTCGATCCGGTCGCCCCGCTTGGAGAAAATCATCGCGCGGAGGGTGTCCTGCGGGACCCGTCTCGCTCCGCGGAACTCGATTGCTTCGATGACGTCCTCGACTTTCGCGGCCGGGGCCGGTTCGGCGGCGGGAGCCGGAGCCTCGAACGGCGACGGAGGCTTCGCCGGTGGCGGTTGCTGGGGCTTTGCCTGCTCGTCGGGAGCCCCTTGGACCGCTTCGAAGGGACTCTGTTTCTTTGGAGGGGCCGTCGGAGGCTGCTGTGCAGGTGGCTGTTGCGCGGCGCCGGCCGCGACACTGATCCCACACACGCATACCACGACGGCGCCCAGGCGCAGACGCCTGCCAAACATCATCTAGACGCGGTTCCTTTCCACTCTGCGCCTCAATGGAGACGCACAAGACTACTCTCTGGTTTCACGCAGTTCTGAAACGATCTACTGGCGCAGGTCGTGAATCCTTATTCTAACCCGAACGCCGGGCCGGTTGGCAGGCCCGCATGCGCGAAATCAGTCCGGTGGTTCCGCTTTCCCCTGTGCCTCGTGCAGCAAAGCGGGATAGGCGCCGAGGACGACGCCGAAAGCCAGGCACGCCACCAGAATCGACCAGTCTGGAAGCGGCATCGGAACCAGCAGCCGCCGGCCCCCGGCAAGCGGAAGATTTCCGGCCACATATATACTCACCCCAGTCATTAGCCCCGGCAGCAGCGTTCGGCCGGACCGCAACCACCGCCCTGCCGGAACGCAAAGCAGCGCCCCCAAAAACCCGCTGGCGACGATATGCATCGCCAGCCCGAAGAACGGCCGGTTGGCCAGATCGTTTCGGACAAGCGCCGCGATCTCCGCCGGCGCGACCCATGCCGGGCGTCCCTTCACGGCGCAGTGCAGCGCCAGCCACGATAAGGAAGCCAGTCCCGCGAGTACTCCGGTTTCCACGCCCACGGCTGCCTCGATCGCCAAGTTCTTCCACGGATTGCACTTTACTGGTTCCACGGATTGGCGCTACCTCGCCCCGGCTACGCTTACTTCAGATTCCTTTCACTCCCGGTCTCCCTCACTTCTAGCGCAGTTCCTTGAGTTATCATGTTCCTGCCTCGTAGCCATTTCTCAAACTCTTCCCGCACGGCTTCCGAGGATACCGCAAATCCAACTTCGAGACGCCCGTCCCCTGCCGCCAGCGTCTGATCGAATGCGCTGTGCCCGGTGAAATCCCGCATGAAGAACTGTTCGAGCCAGCCCCGCGGCACAGGCCTTTCCCCACCGGGCTCGCGGAGCGTCAGCGACAGCAGGTTGGCGAACATAACTCGCCTATTCCTGGGGTTCCGGATCTTCCTTCTCTTTTTCGCTGCCCTTATAGTAATAGCTCGAATAGTAGTAGGTGTACTTGCTGTAGAGCTCGCCCTTCCGGGCGCCGTTGGCGACCACGCCCAGGACGTTGTTCTCGCACAACGTCTGCATTGCGCGCGTCACGGAATCGATCGTCGTCGTGCCCACCCGTACCACCATGATCGTCCCGTCGCACATCGTCGCCAGTAGGTTCGCGTCCGCGGCGAACAGCAGCGGCGGGCTGTCGAGCAGCACCCAGTTGAACACGTTCGGAAGCTGCTCCAGCAAATCCTTCGCGCTCGGAAGATTTAACAACTCGAGCGGATTCGTCACCGACTCGCCCGCCGGAGCCACGTACAGGTTCGTGCCCGCCAGCCTGCGGATCGCGGCCGAGAGCGGCACGTCCCCGCGGAGGTAGTCGGTGATGCCCGGTGTCCGGTCGATCTGGAAGAGGTTGTGTATCACCGGCCGGCGGAAATCGAAATCCGCTAGTAGCGTCAGGTTGCCCGTGAGCTGCGCTTCCGAAAGCGCGAGGTTTACGACCGTAAACGACTTCCCCTCGGCCGGAGTCGCGCTCGTAATCACCACCGTGTGGATCGGCTGCATTTTCTGCAAGTGGTTGAGGCGCGTCCGCAGCGTGCGGAATTCTTCACTGTGCGCGTCATGCGGGCGGCTCGGGTCGACCAGATAAGAGTCCGGCGAGGGGTTGTAGGGCACTTCCTGCACCTGCTCCAGCAGTTCCAGGAAGTCCCTGCCGGGCATGCGCCCGCTGGACGGCCGCTTCGCCCTCGGACGGACGTCCCCTGCCTGCTCGGCGCGGCGCAACGCGTCATGTACCCGGCTCATTCATCCCCCCAGGATTCATCTTCATGCCTGTTTTGTGTAGTAGTAGTAGACCGATGTGATCATCACCAGAAAGCCGACAATGCAAGCGCTCGACCATGCCAGCCAGGTCAATCGCCGCTTGCGGCGCACCACCAGATCATTCTCGAGCAGCGGCACGCTCCCAAGCACCGTCAGACCGGTGTACGCCCGCACGTCCTTGAGATTCTTGAGCGACGTATCCCGGATTTCACGCATCCCCGCCAGGAACAGGCCGGCGACGAGGCCGAGCCAGGTGCCAATGGCGATAATCAGCCAGCGCTTCGGTTCCGTTGGCGTCTGTGGCAGCGTGGCCGGGTCGAGCAGTTCGAGCGTCTCGCCCTGTTTGCGGCTCTCGAGGTCCGTCGCGATCTCCGAGTTCGCCCGCTTCTGGCTCAGCTCCTCATAGCGGTTCCGCGCCAGCGCATAGTCCCGCGTGAGTTCTGCGTATTCGCGCTCGCCCATCGGAATCGCTTCTACGCGGTCCTGGAACGAGCGGATGGCCTTATCCAGCCTCCCCTGGTCCTTCACGTACTGCTCGATCTCCATGTCCTTGGCGCGGATGAAGCTCTGCTGCCGCTGGATCGCCGCCTCCAGTTCCGCTCCCTCGCGCGTCCTGATAGGCGCCGTCTCCTTCGTCTTCGGCACGGCGGCTTCCCGTTTGACTTCCTCGTCCAGGAGCGCATCGCGGTTTTTCTTAAGTACCGCAAGCTGTGCCTGTACGCGCCTCACGTCCGGATGCGTGTCTCTGTACTGCTGGCGTAGTCCGGAAAGCATCGTCTCGAGGTCCAGAATCTGCTTCTCGGTCTGCATCAGACGCTCCGACTTCGCAGCCGTTTCGGCCGTGTTTCCGGGTGTGGTCGGGACCCGCTGTTGCTGATCCCGGAGAGTACGAAGCTGTGACTCGAGCAATAGTTTTTCCTGCGTCGCCCGGTTGATCGAGGAGCTCATCGCCGAGAGTTGCGTCTCGAGCGTCCGCAACTGTTGCAGGTTTGAGTCCCGCTGTTCGGGCAGCCGGCCCATGTTGCGCATCTTGAACTCCGTGAGCCGGTTTTCGATCTCGTCGAGCTGTCTCTTCGCCTCCGCCAGCTTGTCGTTCAGGAAATCCGTCGTCATCACCGACTGGCTGGCCCGCGTGGTGATGCTCTCATCGATGAACCGGCTTACCAGTTCCTGCACCACCTTCTGCGCAAGGTACCTGTTCTCGTAGGCAAACTCGATCCGGTACGCCGAGGAGGCCGGTCGGCCCTGCATGCCTTCGTCCCTCAGGCTGAACACCGGATTGATCTTGATGTCTTTACTCATTCTTTCCAGGACGTCTTCCATCGGCACGCGGCTGCGGAGCCCGGGGTACAATCCGTGCGCGTTCACCATGTCCGTCAACCGAGCCCGGCTGGTAATGGACTGCGCCATCGCCGAAAAGCGTTGCGTCATCTCGATGTTCACGTTCGACGCAACGTACTTCTCCGGCACCTGCGGTGGAACGACGCGAATCACGGCCATCGAAACGTAGGTATCCGGCCAGAGGAACGCCACCACAACCGCAATCACCAGGCCCGCAAAAGCGGGACCGGCAATCCAGCCCCTGTGCCGCCGGACCACGTCGACGTAATCCTCAACGTCCATCGACCGCCGCTGGACATTGTAGGATTCGGGCGTCGGCTGCATAAGTTACTCCCCCTGGCTAAGTTGCGATCGCGGACTCAAGGAACAATAATGTGGTCGCCGCTCTCCAGCAGCATGTTCTGCTGCATATTCCTGCCCCGCACTACCTCCTTGTAGTTGAAGGTGTACCGCTTGGGGCCTCGCAGTATCAGAATCTTCTTCCGGTCGGCGTATTCCCGAAATCCGCCCGCGACCGCGAGTGCTTCCAGAATGGTGGTGGGAACTACCAGCGGGTAGGAGCCGGGCCGCATCACCTCTCCGCTGATGAAATATTTCTTGCTGTTGACCGAAGCCACCTGGACCATCACTTCGGGGTTTGTCACGTACTTCGAAAACCCCTGCGTGATGCTCTGCGCCAGCTTCTCGGGTGTCAACCCGCCGGCTTGCAGATCGCCGAGAAGCGGCAGTGAGATCTTTCCGTCCGGCCGCACTCCCACCGGACCCGAAAGCTCCGGCTCCCGCCAGACACGAATCATCAGAATATCCTCGGCGCCGATCACGTAATTCTTTGGATCGATGGGGGCCCCGACCGCCTTTCGAAGCGCTTCTTCCTCCGGCGTCACCGGCGCGCCCGGCGACTGCTGTTGCTGAGACGATTGCTGCTTCTCCTGGGCCGGCGTTGGCGGCACAAATGAACTCATACACAATATTAATATTCCTGCGAATATCCTAAGGCCCGAATTCCCCCGCTTTAACATGAAAGTAACGTCTATTCTTATCGGCGCGCAGCCTATATTGTACAACAGCTTCCGCGATTTCGACCCGGAACCGCGACCGCAGGGAGCGGTCAAAATTCCTCCTCCGGCGGAACGCCCAATTGCTTCAGCTTCCGGTACACCATCGCCACCGGCAACCCCACCACGTTGAAATAACACCCCTCAATCCGGTCAATGAACTTCGACGCCAGGCCCTGAATCGCGTACGCCCCTGCCTTGTCCATCGATTCGCCGCTCGCCGCGTAGTCGAGGATCTCCTCCTCCGACAGCGCCACGAACCGCACCACCGTCGACTCGACGTCCACCTCCGTCCCGCCCGTCGCCCGCACGCACACGCCAGTCATCACGACGTGCTCCCGGCCCGACAGTTTCCGCAGCATCCGCTCGGCGTCGCTCGTGTCCTCCGGCTTGCCGAGAACTTCCCCGTCCACCACCACCACCGTGTCCGCCCCCAGCACCACGTCTCCCGGCCGGGCGGCCGTCGCCTCCACTTTCTCGCGCGCCAGGCGCCGCACGTGTTCCTCCGGGCTTTCGTCCTCCAACCGGCTTTCATCCACCTCTGCCGGCCGAACCAGAAACGGGATCCCCGCCCGGGTAAGTACCTCTTGGCGGCGGGGCGACTGCGATGCAAGCACCAGCATATCCTTAGATCCTACACGCACCCGGACCTCACTGGCCCGCGTGCTAGAATGTTTTCTTCCACCCGCCATGGAGCGTGCCGCCCGGCTCATCGCGCGTCTCAAACTTCCGTCGGGATCAGTGACCCCGGAAGATCTCGCGCGCGCGGCATGGCCGCTCGCCGTCGGCAAAACTGTCGCCGCCCACACCAGGGTCTTCTCTATGGTCCGAAACTCGCTCATCGTCGAAGTCGAGGACCACGTCTGGCGGCGGCAGTTGTTCGTGATGTCCGGGCAGATCCTGCGAAAAATCGAAGAGGTGCTCGGCTCGCCGCTCGTCGGCGCCCTCGAGTTCCGCGTCGGTCTTTCGAAGCGTCCGCCCCAGCGCGCCGAACAGCCGCGCCCCTCGGCCGACGAGGCCGACGGCATCGAAGACCCAGTTCTCCGGCGTATTTACATCGCGAAGCGGAAAAGGGAGACCGCTTGAAAATCACCGAAGAGCAAGTCCGCTACGTCGCCGATCTCGCCAACCTGCGCCTCACCGCCGACGAGATCCGCCGGCTACGCGCCGACCTCGACGAAATCCTTGCCCACATGGATAAGCTCAACGAACTCGACACCGCCGGCGTTGAGCCCATGGCCCAGGTGCTCTACGAGGCCGAAGAGACTGCTACTCTGCGCGACGACATCGAGCGTCCCGTGCTAGGCACGGACGTCGCTCTGGCAAACGCGCCCCAGTCCGGCGCCGGTTATTTCAAGGTCCCGAAGGTGATCGAAAGGTAGCCCATGAACATCGCATCGCTCACCATCGGGAACGTCCGCGAGGGGCTGCTGTCACGGCAATTCAGCGCTGAGGAGCTTGCGGCCGCGGCCCTTCGCCACGCCGAGACCGAAAATCCGGCCACCAACGCCTACCTCCACTTTTGTCCTGAACGTGCGCTCGCATCCGCCCGCCGCGTCGACGCCCGGCTCGCCCGGGGCGAGGACCCTGGCCCGCTCGCCGGCGTCCCCATCGCTGTCAAGGACGTCATCCTGACGAAAGGCGTGCGCTCCACCGCCGGTTCCCGCCTGCTCGAACACTACATCCCGCCCTACGACGCCACCGCGGTCGTCCGCCTGGAGGAGGCCGGCGGCGTCATCCTCGGCAAGACGAACTGCGACGAGTTCGCCATGGGTTCCTCCAACGAGAACTCCGCCTTCGGCCCCGTGCGGAACCCGGTGGACCCCGAACGCGTTCCCGGCGGCTCCAGCGGCGGCTCCGGCGCTGCGGTCGCGCAGGGCACGGCCGTGGTCTCGCTGGGCTCCGACACCGGCGGCTCCATTCGCCAGCCTGCCTCGTTCTGCGGAGTAGTCGGCATCACACCCACCTACGGCCGCGTCTCGCGCTACGGGCTCATCGCCTTCGCCAGTTCGCTCGACCACATCGGCCCGTTCGCCCGCAACACCCGTGATGCCGCGCGCTTGCTCCAGGTGATCGCCGGCCGCGACCAGATGGATTCCACCTCGGCCTTCGCTCCGGTACCGGATTACACCGCTCTGCTCGACGGCAACGTGAAGGGCCTCAAGATCGGCCTTCCGCGTGAATACTTCCAAGGCCTCGCCAGCGAAACCGGCGATCTCATCGCCCGCGGAGTGGACGTGCTGAAGCGCCTCGGTTGCCAGGTGCGCGAAATCAGCCTCCCGGCCACGGATTACGCCGTTGCCTGCTACTACATCATCTGCACGGCCGAGGCGAGTTCCAACCTCGCGCGCTACGACGGCGTCCGCTACACCACCCGCTCGAAGGACGCTGGCACGCTCATCGAGATGTACCGCGCCACCCGCGGCGAGGGCTTCGGCGCCGAGTGCAAGCGCCGCATCATGCTCGGCACTTACGTGCTGAGCGCCGGCTACTATGACGCCTACTACCTGAAAGCGCAGAAAGTCCGCGCGCTGATCGCCCGCGATTTCGCCGCGGCGTTCCGGGATGTGGATGCGATCGTAGCCCCAGTCTCTCCGTTCCCCGCCTTCAAGCTGGGCGAAAAGATCGACGATCCG
>DATIFQ010000359.1:0-70271 GCA_035455185.1 Bryobacteraceae bacterium
GCACCTCGCGATCACCCACCGCTGCAACCTGCGGTGCCGCTTCTGTCACATCCGTGATTCCGTGTTTGAAGAATTGGACACGGACGGCATGAAGCGGGTCATCGACCGCCTCGACGAGATGGGCGTCGGCGTGGTTAGCATCTCCGGCGGCGGTGAGCCTTTGCTCCGACCCGATTTCGCCGAGATTGTCGACTATGCGGCCGGCAAGGGAATGTACACGAAGCTGACATCCAACGGCACTCTGCCACTCAGCCGGTATGAGCGGTTGTTGCGCAGCCGCGTCAGGGAGATCGGCGTCTCGCTCGACGGCGTCCAGGGCAACGACCTTCCTCATAGCCACGTCGGCCCGCGCATCCTCGATTCGATTCGCTACCTGCACGATCACCTGCCGCCGCAGAAACAGTTGACGATCAATGTCACGGTTTCGGGGACCAACCGGCACCAGGTCGAGGAGATCGTCGCCTTCTGTGCGCGCGAGTTCCCCAGGGCGAAAGTCTGGCTGAATCCGGTAATGGCCGGCCAGGGAGCGCTCCGCACCGCCGAGGCCGTCAGCACCCCACCGGACTACCTGCGCCGCTGCCGGTCGCCGAATCTGCTTTCGGCGAAGTTCTACATCGAAGGGGTGGAGAAACAGTTCCGCAGGGGGCATTTCGATTGGGGGTGCCGGGCGGGCGCCACGTTTTTCGATATCAAGCCGAACGGCGATTTCTGGCTCTGCCAGGACCAGCCGTCGCGCACTCCACTCAACATCCTCGATCCCGCGTTCCGCCGGAAACTCCGTGCTAGCGACTTCAGGTACCGAAAGGAATGCACCGGGTGCACCTATTCCTGCTACTACGTGACGCAGAACGGCCTCAGCCCCCGCCGCTGGCCTGACATGGCCCTGCTTTGGTGGACGTCCAACACCATGCACGGTGATCCCTGCCGGCAGGCCGCCGGACGCTACGGCTGGCTCGCCGGACTCGGGATGTACCTTCTCCTGAAATTGCGAACCGGCGTCTCCTCCATGGCTGCCGCGGCTCTGCCAGTTTTGCCCCTGATGGGAGCGTGATGTCCTCTCGTGCGGCACGCGGAAAGCAAAGCAGTCAACTGAACTGGCTGGCGCGCCCGGAGGGACTCGAACCCCCGGCCTACTGGTTCGAAGCCAGTCGCTCTATCCAGCTGAGCTACGGGCGCGCGGCTGGAACCATTATACTGGTCCGCCCGCTGCCAGCATTGTGCCGGAATCCGCCAGCTTTTCAACCCGGTGAACCGGGAGCCCGGCATCCGCTATAATTCACGAGGCGGTAATACTGTCCTCGAAAGGAACTCCCATGCGGAAGAAAGTCACTGTGGTCGGCGCCGGTAACGTCGGCGCCAATTGTGCCCTGCGCATCGCGGACAAGGAACTGGCTGACGTGGTCCTTGTCGACGTCGTCGAGGGAGTGCCGCAAGGCAAGGGGCTCGACCTGTTGCAGTCGGGGCCGGTACAGGGGTACGACGTCACTGTCACCGGCGCCAACAACTACGAAACGACGGCCGAATCCGACATCGTCGTCATTACCGCGGGATTCCCACGCAAACCCGGGATGAGCCGCGACGATCTTCTCATCGCCAACTACGAAATCGTGAAGACCGCCACCGAACAGGCGGCGAAGTACTCCCCGAACAGCATCATCATCATTGTGACCAATCCGCTCGACGCTATGTGCTGGACTGCCTACACGGTGTCGAAGTTCAGCAAGAACCGCGTCGTCGGCATGGCCGGGATCCTCGATACGGCGCGCTTTCGCACGTTCATCGCCCAGGAACTGTCGGTCTCGGTGGAAAACATCACCGCGCTCGTCCTCGGTGGCCATGGGGACACGATGGTTCCGCTGGTGCGGCTCAGCAGCGTCTCCGGCATTCCGCTGACGGAACTGCTCGACCAGTCGACGCTCGACCGGCTCGTCCAGCGCACGCGGGACGGCGGAGCCGAAATCGTCCGGTATCTCAAAACAGGCAGCGCCTACTACGCGCCCTCAGCCGCGGCTGTCGAAATGGTGGAGTCAATTCTGAAGGACAAGAAGGAGGTCCTGCCCTGCGCCGCGTACCTCGAAGGCGAGTACGGCATCAATGGGCTGTTCGTCGGCGTGCCTGTGAAGTTGGGCGCCGGCGGCATCGAGAAGATTTACGAGGTCAAGCTGTCGGCCGAAGAAAAGGCCATGTTGAACAAAAGCGCGGCCGCGGTACAGGAGCTGATCGAGATCCTGAAGCCGAAGCTCAGTTGAGCGGAAGGCAGGCCGCGGGCTTCCAAGGGCAGCGCGCGGCGTGATCCCGCTCGATCTCGAGCAGACGGTTGTACTTGGCAAGCCGTTCGGAGCGGGCCACGGATCCCACTTTGATCTGTCCCGCTCCGGAGGCGACCGCGAGGTCCGCCAGGAAGGAATCCTCCGTTTCCCCGGAGCGGGCTGAAATCACAGCCCGAAAGCCGGCCTCGCGGGCCATGTCGATCACCTGGAACGTTTCCGTCAGCGTGCCGATCTGATTCATCTTGACCAACACGGCGTTGGCGGCGCGCTCCCGGATGCCCCGCTCGACGCGGGCGGGGTTGGTCGTGAAAAAGTCGTCCCCGACCAGTTGTATCCTCGAGCCGAGCGCTGCATTCAGCGATTTCCAGCCATCCCAGTCATCCTCGGCCAGCCCATCTTCGATGGAGATCACCGGATAGCGGCGACTCCAGCCGTCGAGCAGCTCGATCATCTCGGCGCCCGTCAGCTTCCTCCCTTCGCTGCGCAGTTCGTAAGCGCCGTCTCGCAGGAAGTGGGTGGCGGCGACGTCAATAGCAATCAGAACCTGATCTCCTGCGCGGAATTCGGCCAACTCGATGGCGCGGAGGAGCACCAGAAGCGCCATCTCGTTGCTCGCGAGAAGCGGCCCCCAACCGCCCTCGTCCGCGAGACCGCTGACAGGCCGCCCGGCGGCCTCCAGCACCTCCTGCGTGGCACGGTGGACGCGCACCGCCGCCTCGAGCGCCGCCGAATAGGACTGGAAGCCGTGCGGGATGATCATGAAATCCTGAAACTCAAAGTTGTGTCCGGCGTGGATGCCACCGGAAATGATGTTGATCATCGGGACCGGTAAGCGCGGGGTCCGGCCTCCGCAAAGGTATTCCCATAGTTCGAGGCCACGCGCGCTGGCGGCTGCGCGGGCCACTGCACAGGAGACTCCGAGGATTGCGTTCGCTCCGAGACGCGACTTCGCCTCGGTGCCGTCGAGGGAGATCATCAGGCGGTCAAGACCCGCCTGGTCCTCGGCGTCGGAGCCAGCCAGTGCGGGAGCGAGAACTTTTTCGACCGAAGCAACCGCTCGATAAACGCCTTTGCCTCCGTAGCGCGCCGGGTCCCCATCCCGGAGTTCCACTGCTTCGTGCCTGCCAGTGGAAGCCCCTGAGGGGACCTGCGCCGCCCCGCGTGTGCCGTCGGAAAGCTCTACGTCGACCGAGAGCGTGGGGTTGCCGCGGCTGTCGAGAATTTCGAGGGCGCGCACGCGCCGGACCGTCAATTTCAACGTTCTAACCTCCGGAAGATTTCCTGCACAGTGGGTGGGGGGGTGAGAATCAGCCGTCTCGCAAAACTCCGGATTTGGTCGCGAGCTCCGGAATCACGAATGTACTCGGCGGGAGACTTCCCGTCGATCCGGGCGAGCAACAGACCACCGAGGTGGCGAATCGTTCGTTCTTCAAAACCGGCATCCTCGGCCGGGTACCCGTCGAGCAGAGTCCGCCAGAAAACATCCGCCAGGGCGGCGAATTCGGCCGCGACGTCGGGCAAGTGGAATGACTTGAGCAGCAGGTGATTCAACAGAAATGCGGCGTCGAAGGCGGGATCGCCGTAGTGGATCACTTCGAAATCGATCGCCATCGCGGACGACCCGTCAACGAGGAAGTTCTTCGGGCTCCAGTCGCCGTGTACTAACGTCAGCCGGAAGCCGCGGCAGTCCTCGACCAGACGATCGAAGTGCGGCCTCAGATCGGGGTGACGGGAGGCGGTACTGCGGTAATACGGGTCGAGACGCAATTGGTCGAACACCGTCTGGTCGCCGAAGATACTCTCGAATTCCGGATTGCGCCAACCGAGCCGAATCATGCCGGCGAGCATGCGGGCAACCCGAGCGGCGATTTCGGCCTGAAGAAGCCGGCCAAGCAGCAGGGACTTCCAGTTTTGCGCTGACGGGGGAGCGGCGCTCATTGCGAAAAGGCAGTTCTCGCGATCCTCGAAGAGCACGTCGGGGACCGCGCCTGGTTCGAGGTGGGGAGCAAGCCGCCGCAACGCCTCGCACTCGCGGAAGATTCGATGACGGTCGGAAAACCAGTCCTGCTCGACGCGAAGCTTGCCGAGGGCTTGCTTGAGCACGAACGGGGCGGCAGGGGTATCAACCAACAAGACCGTGTTGGAGATTCCGCCGCCGAGGGTAGTTATTTTCACCAATTCCGGATCGAGCCCCCGGGCAGACTGGAGGTAGCGGGCTGCGTTCAGTGCGTCCAGTTCGAACAATCCACACATGATACCAGCGGCAAGCCGGACGGATCCGGCAGCCGCGGTCAGGCTCGGGAGAACAGCGAAAGAAGGCCGCCGGCCTGTGGCTTGCGAGCGGCGGTCTCCCGGTCGGCGAGGCGGGCGGCGAGTTCGGCAAGGCTCTTGCCGAACTGGCTGTTTCCGGTAACCGGTCTCGCCTCGATCAGGGCGCTATCGATTGCTTCCCGATCGTAGGGCAGCAGTTGAGTGATTTCTACACCCAGGGCGGATTCGACGTCTCCGGGCTCAAGACCGTAGTCCTTGCGAAAACGATTGACCAGCAACCGGACGCGGTGGCGGGCGATGCCGTTCCTTTCCAGGCAGGCGAGCGTCCGTTGCGCGCCGTAGACTGCCGGGACATCGGTGGTCACAACCAGCAGAACCTCATCGGCAACTCTCGCCGCTTTCAGGTTCCACGCGCCGTAAGGGTTTCCAAGATCAAGGAAGACAAGGTCATAGACGCCTCGGCAGTACTCGATGAGCTCGGCTAGTTGGGGCGCGTCCCCGGCGCAGTCCGAGGGATTCTCGGGCGAGGGCAGGACATCGAGCCCACGGTAGCCAGACACAAGCGCCTTCCACAGGTCGGCGTCGAGTTCGTTCACATGGCTTAGCGCATCGGCGAAGCTGTACTGCGGCTTCAGCTTCCAGAGAAAAGAGAGGGTGCTTGTGAGCGGATCCAGATCCACGAGCAGTACCTTCGAGACACCGAGCTGCTTGGCCTGACACGCCAGGTTGGATGCAATAGTTGTGGCGCCGCACGACCCTTTCGCCGGTACGACGCTAACCACCTTCCCCGCGCCGTTCGCTACGCCGCGACCCTGCGGGAAGAGAGCCGCGACCTTCTCGAGGGCTGCCTTCAGTTGCTCCTTCGAGAACGGCCGAAGCAGAAAGCCTGCGGCTCCCCGACGCAAATGCCGGAGGATCCGTTCCGGCTCGTTGCGGCCGAGCAAGGCGATGACGGGCAGCTTGGTGGGCTGGTCGGAGAGCTGGGCGAGGATACGATCAGCCTGGTCCGGCGTCGAACAGACGTCCAGGAAACAAAGATCCGGCGGCCCCGAAACGAGCAGTTCGGCGAGCGGTCGGGATGCCAGGTAGGTTTTGCAGTCGAGGATCTCCCCTACGATAGTCTCCCGCGAAAGGACGGCACCGAGTTCGTCGGCCATACTGCGGTCCGGGCACACCAGTAACGCCCGCTTGAAATTGCCGCCTGCCAATGGTTCTCGTACCCTCAAACTACATCGGCAGGTGGTCAAGAAAAGGTGAGAGATGGCGCGGGAGCCGGCAACTAAAGTTCTTGAAAAGCATGACCGATCTCGTCTGTGTGCGCTCGCCTGTACCAACCCTTCCATGACTCCCTTATCCTCCCGAATCACCGTCGTAGTCTGCGACACGCAGCCTGTCACGGCCGAGGGCCTACGGGCTGTTCTGAGCGCTTGCCCGGATCTGGAGTTCATGCGCTCTGCACACTCGCTGGCGTCCGGTGCGGAGGTGATCCGAACAGAGCGCCCGAAAGTGGCGCTTCTCGACAAGGCGTTCGGCATCCACGGGCTGGTGCAGTGGATGGCGGACCTGGGTCCAATGCTGAGGGAGACTTCGGTAGCTGTCTGGGGGGTGTCGATCAACGAAACGGAAGCGTTACGGTTTATCCAAGCCGGAGCGAAGGGAGTTATCCGGAAGACGGCCGACACTTGTGTGTTGCTCAACTGCTTGCGGACAATCGCCGCGGGATCCACCTGGATGGAGGACTCGATTTTCCGTGATTTCCCGCGCCTGGTGCGTTGTCCCCACTCGGATCTCACCCCACGCGAACTCCAGGTGCTGTCGCTGGTGGAGCACGGCATGAAAAACCAGGAGATTGCGCGCGAACTGGGGATCCGTCCAGGTACGGTAAAAATCCACCTGAAACACATTTTCGAGAAGACTGGCGTCCGAGGGCGACACGGACTGGCGCTTTCCGGTCTTCGCGAGAGAGGCGCACTCTCACTTCCATCATGAACAACCGCTGCGAATCGACACCGTATTTCGGCGCATGTTCTAACTAATTTCGGTATTCTGGGTGCGTGCAGCGAGTTCTGCGGACCGTGATCCTTGCGCTCTGGGCGGCCACGATTTTCGGCAACTCCGCGTCGTTGCTTGACATTCTTTCGGGCGAACTGGAACGGAATTTTCGTGTTCTACATGAAAAGGGAGACCCGCCGGCATATTACATCGCGTATGCCGTGACCGATCAGGAATCGCACAATGTCGGCGCCACCCTGGGGGCGCTCCAGGTGGCCAGCCATGCGTCCTCGCGGTGGCTGGACGTCACCGTGCGGGTCGGTTCGCCTGAGTTGGACAACTACCACCGGCTTTCCGGCGATCGGTTCGCCTTCTCATCGGCAGTGCGGTTGCCGCTGGAGAATGTGCCGGCCGCCATATGCCAGCGACTTTGGATGGATACCGATGGCACGTACCGCCGGGCGGCGGAACGCCTGATCAAGGTCCGGACTGCGGCGCAGGTGAAGGCAGTTGAGGCCGACAGTGCGGCCGATTTTTCGAAAGAGGAGCCGGCAATCTACGAGGACGCGCCGCAGCCCCTGGAATTCTCGCCGCAGGACTGGCAAGATCGGGTTCGAAAGTGGTCTGCCGCGTTTGGCCGTTATCCGCGGATCCTGGCATCCAGTGTCTCAGTCTCCGCGCAACTGGAGACGAAGTATCTCGTCACCTCCGAAGGCTCACGGATCGAGCAGGGCAAGGGGCTGGCTCGAATCGCGCTCTCGGCGCAAACCAAGGCGCCCGACGGAATGGATCTCACCAGCGAGGAAAGTTTCGAGTCGGAAACGGTGAGGGGGCTGCCCGGAGACAAGGAAGTCCTGGGGGCGGTCGAACGTGTCGCGAAGGAGTTGACGGCATTGCTGTCGGCTCCGGACGCGGAGCCGTTTGTGGGTCCGGCCATCCTGTCCGGACGCGCGGCCGGCGTCTTCTTCCATGAGATTTTCGGCCACCGGATCGAAGGGCACCGCCAGAACGACGAAACCGAAGGGCAGACATTCGCCAAGGCTGTTGGCACGAAGGTACTTCCAGATTTCCTCTCGGTGTTCTCCGATCCTACGATCAGGAAGCTGCACGGAGTCGACCTATCCGGTCACTACCTGTATGACGATGAAGGAGTGAAAGCACGCAGGGTGACGGTAGTGGAGAGCGGAATTCTCAGGAATTTCCTGCTTTCCCGGTCGCCGATGCCGGGTTTCGACCACTCAAACGGCCACGGCCGGCGCCAGCCTGGGTTCGATGTCGTTTCGCGCCAGTCCACGCTGATCGTGGAGTCGTCGAAGACCGTAGACGAGGCGCGGCTGCGGGGATTGCTGATCGAGGAGATCCGCCGGCAGAAGAAGCCGTACGGGTTGTACTTCGAGAAGGTGACCGGCGGCTACACGCAGACGTCGCGCCGGGGCCTCCAAGCGTACACGGTCGTCCCGATCATCGTTTACCGGGTTTACGCCGACGGGCGGCCCGACGAGCTCGTCCGCGGCGCCGACATCGTAGGGACGCCGCTGGCGAGCTTCTCGAAGATACTGGCCGCTTCGGATCAGCCGGGAGTATTCAACGGCTACTGTGGCGCCGAGTCCGGCAGCCTGCCGGTTTCGGCGGTAGCCCCGTCGCTGCTTGTCTCAGAGATCGAGATTCAGAAGAAGGAGAAGGGCCAGGACAGACCACCGTTGCTGCCGGCGCCCTCCGGAGAATGGAGGTCGCATTGATGCCGACGGCCGCCGTGCGGCAGAGATCTTCCGCGCCAGCCGCTCTCCTCGTGACGCTGGTTTTACCGCTCGCGGCTGGTCAGGGAACGCCGCCTCGTGAGGACGTCATTCTGCGCGCGATGCACGACGAACTGGAGCGGGCGCGAGAGCTGACTGTCGAGACGCTGGAGTCGCCCTACTACGTAGAGTATGCGCTCCACGACGGCGAAACTTTGATTATCGACGCCTCTTTGGGCGCTCTGGCGGGCGTGCGGCAGGCCCGTTTTCGGCAACCCACCGTGCAAGTGCGCGTCGGTAGCCCGCAATTCGACAACACGAACCATGTTCTCAGCGACTACATGTTCGGTGCGCGCTACGACGCCGGTCAGACACCGCTGGACAACAGTTACGATCTTCTGCGGCGATACTTCTGGCTCGCCACGGACCGGGCTTACAAATCGGCACTCGAGGTCATCGCGCGCAAGCGTGCCGCGCTCAGGAACTTCAACTCGGGCGAACAGCCGCCGGATTTCGCCAAGGCGGAGCCATCGAAGATTATCCTCCGCGTCGAAACGGAGCAGCTCGACGTCGAGTCGTGGAAGGCCCGGCTTCGGAGTCTCTCCGCTGTGTTTACCGGCTATCCGGCAGTCGTGAGCTCGGGCGTCCAACTACAGGCCAACCAGGGCGCGTTCTACTTTGCTAACTCCGAGGGCGCCGAGGTCCGCATTCCGGAGACGCTGATCTTTCTGGAGGTTCGCGCCCGCGCACTGGCTCCCGACGGTATGATGTTGCGGGACTCGATGGTCTTCCAATCCCGTAGCGTCTCAGGCCTGCCTACGGATGCTGAAATGCAGCGGGGCATTGAGGAGGTCGGCGACAGCCTCAAGGCACTCATCGAAGCTGCTCCGGCGAACACGTATACGGGCCCGGTTCTGTTTGAAGCCCGCGCTGCGGCCCAGATGTTTGCGGAAGTACTCGGCAGAAGCCTCGGGCTCAGGCGGAAGCCTGTTTCCGAGCCGGGCCGGCCGCTGCCGTCGCCTCCCAATGAATTGGAAGGCCGCATAGGATCCCAGATTCTGCCTTCGTGGATGGATGTCGTCGACGATCCGGCCCAAGCGGAATGGCGCGGCAGGCCGCTGTTCGGACACTACCTGGTGGATCTGGAGGGTGTGACGCCCAAGCCGCTGTCTCTGGTTGAGAAGGGTGTACTGAAAACCTACCTGCTCACGCGGCAGCCGGTCGGTGGATTCTCTGAATCAAACGGGCGGGCAAGGCTTCCAGGCGGTTTCGGAGTGAAGGCGCCGGGATTCGGCAACCTCTTCGTCCGGGCGAGCCAGACTGTCGCGCAGGCAGAGCTGAAGCGGCAAATGCTCGAACTTTGCCGGTTGCGGGACAAACCGTATGGGATCCTGATTCGAAAGATGGATTTCCCCTCGTCCGCTTCGCTTGAGGAGTTTCGCCGGCTGGCGCCTCGGATGTCACAGGTCGCGTCCGGCGCCCGACCGGTAAGCTTGCCGGTTCTGGTGTACCGCGTCTATCCGGACGGCAGGGAGGAACTGGTACGTGGATTGCGCTTCCGTGACCTGGCGGTTCGTTCGCTGCGGGACATTGTGGCCGCTTCCGATGAGCACCATGTTTTTGAATTCCTGGATAATAATGCGCCGTTTGCGTTGATGGGGGCAGGCGGATTTGCCGCCGAGAGCGCCGTTGTCGCCCCCGCCGTTTTGTTTGACGAACTCCAATTGGACCGGGCCGAGGAGCAGATTCCGAAACCGCCGGTTGTGCCTCCGCCACCGCTGTCCGGCACACGCTGACTATGGGCATACTCAACCGGCGGGTCTTTCGCGAGATTGCTTCCGGGGCGTTACTAGGGGGCGTTCTCTTCACTTTCGTCCTCTTTCTACAGCGAATCGGCCGGCTTTTTGAGCTGCTGGTCCGCAGTTCGGCATCTCCCTCGACGGTGGCCGAACTTTTTGCCCTGGTCCTCCCGCCCACCTTACCGTTTACCGTCCCGATTGGCGTTCTGGTTGGGATCCTGTTGGGCCTGAGCCGGATGTCGAGCGACGGGGAAATCACGGCGATGCGGTCGGCAGGAATTCCCAGCCGGCGCCTCCTTTCCCCCGTGATTCTGTTCGCCGCCTTCGCCACCGCGATCACGGCGGCTGCTTCCTTATGGCTTACCCCCTGGTCGATCCGGGAGACCTATCGAATCGTGAACCGGCTGGCGGCGGCGCAGTTGACGGCGGAGATCCAGCCGCGAGTGTTCGAGGAGCAATTCCCAAACAAGATCCTCTACGTCGCCGACGTCATCTCGGGGCCTAAGGTCCGCTGGCGCAACGTCTTCATGGCTGATCTGACTCCCCCCGCGGAGCGCCGGGCCGGCGCCGGAGAAACCGGCGAGGGCCCGCGGATTACTGTCGCTCGCGAAGCCATCGCCGTTCCGGACGTGGCGCGGAACACCATCCAGCTTTCGATGATCGACGGCAGTACGCACGAGGCGGCAAAGGACCCCGCGGAGTACTACAACAGCGCCTTCCCGCGAGGAGATCAGGTCCTTGACGCATCGCCGCCTGACGAGAGGCGAGCCCGTCCGTTTCAGGAAACGGATACGCCGCCGCTGTTCCGGATCGCGAAGGATTCCGTGGACGCGCGCATCGAACTGCATCAGCGGCTGGCACTCCCGCCGGCCTGCATCCTCCTAGCTCTGGTGGGGTTACCACTCGGCGTCTCGGTCCGCAAAGCCGGAAAGTCGTCGGCGCTCGTGCTGACGGTGTTCCTTGCATTCCTGTATTACATGGGTCTGATCAGCCTGATCGGGCTGGCACGAGAGAAGACGCTTCCGGTCGAGTTGGCAGTCTGGACTCCCAACGCGTTGTTCGCGTTGGGCGGACTGCTGCTGGCATGGCGCCTCGAGAAGCCTGGCGACCGGGACGTCGTCGGCGCAATTCGTGGCCGACTTGGCTCAGCGTGGAGGTGGTTGCGGGAGCGGTTTGTGCATACCAAGAACGGTCTCCGCAGCGACGCCACCGCCGGCCGCATGCCCCTGCTTCCACAGGTTCTGGATACGTACATTCTTTCGAGTTTCCTTGTTTTTCTGACTCTCTCGCTCACCAGCTTCGTACTGATGACCCACGTGTTCACGTTCTTCGAGCTCCTCGGCGACATCATCAAAAACCACATCCCAATGACGCGCGTGCTCACCTACCTGGTTTTCCTGACGCCGAAGCTCATCTATGACTCGACGCCTGTCAGCGTGATGGTCGCTGTGCTGGTGACCTTCGGGGTACTTACGAAGCACAACGAGGTGATCGCCTTTCGGGCATGCGGAGTAAGTATTCATCGGCTGGCAATCCCGATCATGCTGGCGAGCACACTCTTAAGCGTCACCCTGTTCGCGTTCGACTACTATTACATTCCGCACTCGAACCGGATTCAGGACGCCATCCGCGCCGAGATCAAAGGGCGCCCGGTGCAAACGTACCTGCGACCCGACCGGAAATGGATCTTCGGGCAGGGACCGCGGATCTACTACTATCGGTACTTTGACCCTGTCGCGAACATGATGGCGGGTGTCAGTGTGTTCTACCTCGAGCCCGGTTCGTTCCGCCTCCGGCGACATATAACGGCGGAGCAGGCGCGCTGGTCTCCGACCCTGAGAACCTGGGTGTTCGAGAACGGCTGGAGCCGCGACATTCGCGGGATTCAGGAGTCTAACTTCCAGCAGTTCCAGGCGACGACTTTTCCGGAGTTGAACGAGCCGCCCGGCTGGTTTCTCAAGGAGGTCAAGCAGGACAAGCAGATGAACTTCCAGGAACTGTCAGCTTACATCGGGGAACTTCGCCAAAGCGGCTTCGATACGGTCCGGTTGAGTGTCCAGTTCCACAAGAAGTTCTCCGTGCCCCTGTTTGCGCTGATCCTCGCCATGATTTCCTTCCCGTTCGCATTCGTTGCCGGGAATCGTGGAGCGTTGGCGGGCGTTGGCGTAAGTTTCGGTATTGCAATCGCTTACTGGGCCGTCAGCCAGCTTTTTGAACAGATTGGGAACGTCAATCAGTTGCCGGCTACCCTAGCTGCTTGGGCACCGGACGCCGTGTTCTCCCTTGCTGGGATGTACCTGATCGCCCGGATGAGAACCTGAGAGCGGCCCGAGGGGCCAGAGCTAATCTCCGAGTACCAGGTACTAGGACTGTTTGGTGGTCCGCTAGGGGCCTATTTGCCTTGGTTTCCTTGACAACAGCAGCGAAATGCAGCAGAATTTCAGAGTACGGTTGGGATTACCGCGCACGGAAGCTGTCGACAGACTATTTAGTGAAAGCGAGGAGATGAAACCAATGACACGGGCGCTTATGTTTCTGCTGGTTGGGTTGCTGGCTGCCGGGTCCGCAGCGTTCGCCGCTCCAATCTACTTCAATGACTTTCAGAGTAGCGTTGGCGCGGGGTGGTCAAATACGACGACTTCCACTACGCCGGCCGGCTGCACAACGTGCACGACCTACCTTGGACAGTTCGGCAACCAGAGCGTCACTCTCACGCTCACCGGTTTGCCGACAAGCACTCAGCTTACCATCTCGTTCGACGAATTCATCATCCGCTCGTGGGACGGAAACGGGGAACAGGGCTTTGGACCTGATACAGCCGCGTTCTCGATTGGGGGCGCCAATACTCTGACCACGACGTTCGCAAACGGCCTGGTAGGGAATACGCAGAACTATCCTACCGCAGGCAGCGCCGCACAGACGGGCGCCGCTCAGGTCAACACCCTCGGCTACACTTTCATAGGAGTGCCGCGAGACTCGATTTACGCGCTGTCCTTCAATTGGTTCAACACGAGTTCTACCCAAACGTTTACTTGGAGTGCAAGCGGTCTCCAGGAACTTGCCGACGAATCGTGGGGGATCGACAACGTTTCCGTTAGCGGGCCCGACGAGGCGATTCCCGAGCCGGGTACGGCGCTCCTGCTCGGCAGTGGGGTGCTGGCGTTCCTTCTCTATCGCCGGCGTCGCAGCGCGTAGGCCCCCAGTCAGGCGAGAACGTTTCCAGATCCCGGGTTCTTCCGAAAGGCGGCCCGGGATTTGTATTTCTTGCTTGCCCGCCCGTCGAGCGGCGCTTGCATCGAGTGATCGGCAATTGCTACCATCGCAGTTTCCTGGGCAGTCCTCAGCGCAAGGATTTCGTCTGCGCTTCGCTGCGGCCTGACCGTTCGCTGATATGCGCAAAGTTCCCCTCGCAGAATCCCTGAAGATTATCGGCCGCGGTTCGCTGAACTGGATTGCGGAGCGGCCGATCGTCGTGTCGTTTGAAGTGACCGACGCCTGCACCTGCTACTGCCGGCATTGCGATCACGGGGGACCTAGAGACGGATCACGCAATCTTAAGGCTTCGGACTTCCGGCGCTACGTGGATGCACTGCGCCCGTGCGTGGTACAGGTTTCCGGCGGCGAGCCGCTGATGAGACGGGACATCGTTGACATTGTCCGTAGTATCAAGTCTGACGGACGGATCCCCTACACGATTCTGGTTTCCAACTGGTCGGAGATGACCGAGGAGATCTACCTGAAACTCCACAAAGCGGGAGTCGACCAGTTTTCTGTCAGCCTCGATTTCCCAGACAACAGACACGATGATTTCCGCGGCTATCCTGGCCTCTATTCGCATCTGAGCGATCTCGTCCCACGGCTCGCAAAGTACGGTTACGATGACATCGTGCTGAACTCCTGCATCACGAGCGTGAATGTCCGAGAGATCAACGCGATGGCCGACAAAGCGCAAGAGTGGGGCGTCAACATTTGCTATAGCGCATACTCCGCCCGGAGAACCGGCTGCCGGGATTACTTCCTCAATACGAGCGAGGAACTGGAAACCCTGAACCAAGAATTGAACCGGGTGGAATCGCGGCGAGACGAAAGCAACTGGATTGTTAACGCCACCACGACGCTGGAGGCAACCCGGCGCTATTTTGAGAATCGGGGCGCTCCTGGCTGCAAAGCAGGTCTGCGGTTCCTTGTGGTGACCGCGGACGGCCAGCTTCAACCTTGCTCGATGCAGTTCAAGCGCTATCCTCTGCAGGAACAGGCTCGAATGGTCCAGGAGTTCACCGCCAACAACACTTGCGACGAATGCTACGTCTCAATCCGTTCCTACCTCGACAAGTCGTTTCCTCAACTTCTGTGGGAAAACGTCGCCGGCTTCCTGTCGTTCAAGGCCGGTACACGCGCTCGTAGTTCCGGGAATTGACGCAGGGCTAGCCGAGGAACACGATGTGCTCGTCGGGATAATCGAGCGCAAGCATCATGAGCATGTAGTCTTTCAGGTGGCGGGTCAGCAGGAAATTCTGTTTTACGTGCTGATGGCCGTTTTCCCCCAGCCACCGGCAGAGTTCCGGATCGCGCAATAGCTGGACCGTCCGTTGCGCCGCCCCTTCGGGCGAGTGGATCAGAAACCCGGTGATGCCGTTGATGATCTGCTGTTTGATGCCTCCGACCGCGCCACCAATCACCGGCTTCTTTTTCCAGAGCGCCTCGCTTACGGTCAGGCCAAAGCCTTCCCGGATCGATTTCTGCATCACGACGGTGGAAGCGCGGACAAGCGCGTTGATCTCCAGGTCGCTGAACGGAGGCAGCAGGAGAACATGGATGTCCGGATCCTCCCCGGCACGCTCCTGAACTTCCTGGAGCACCTGCGCACCCTCCGGGTCATCGGGGGCGCCTCCACCGGCCAGAACCAACTGGCAATCGACCCGCTTCCTCGTCATGCGGTAGGCGGCAATCACGCCAAGGGGATCCTTGAGGCGATCAAACCGGGAAATCTGCGTCACGATCGGACGATCCGGATCGAGACCGAACTTCGCGAGCACCGTGTCGATGCAGCCCGGCTCGAGATCGCGGTTCTTGTCGCTCAGCGGGTCGATCGATGGCGCGACCATGTACTGCGGGATCGGCAACTCCTGTGCGAAATCGGGCATCGAGAAAATCGCCGCGTTGTATTGCTCGACGTAAGGTCGCAGGAAAGCCCAAACCTCGGGATTCGGCGCCGAGACGTCAATGTGGCAGCGCCACGTCCACTTGCGACCGATTTCCGGCTTGCGAAGAATGAGTCCGGCGGGTTGCGGGTCGTGAATCAGCACGACATCTCCGGTGAACTCCATCTCGCGCAGGTTTACCTCCGTGTTCGCGCGAAAAACCTCGAACATTCGGTTCGTGACTTCCTGCGGGTCTCCGTGCAGGGCATTATGGAAAGCCTTCGTCACTTCGAAGAATTCCTGGTCGCCCTTGATCACGTCCCAGCGAGCGTCGACACCGACTTCGCGCAATAGCGGTACCAGCCTCGTTAGAATCTCGGCAACACCTCCACCCACCGGCGTCGAGTTGATGTTTTGAAGGCAGCGGCCCCGTACACGGTCCGCTACAACCTGGATCTCCTCGATGACTTCCGGACCAACAATCTCCTCGTAGTCTTTCAGCTTGCGAGCCATGTTACGCTACTTCGTGCCGGCTGCCGCAGCGGATCATCTCGTCGCGGAGTTCGTCCAGCGTCATGCCGTAGGGATCGAGCTGGTCGATCTCCCGGGCCAGTGCCTCCTGACCGCGGTAGCACAACCACTGTGAGAAATCGTTCGTCGGTTCGCCAAGGCGGAGACGTGCCTGGAAAAAGTGGAAGAACAGAGACACGTTTGAGACACGCCGCAAGGTCGAGAAAAACTCGGGAACATCGTCCGCCACCAGACCTGTGGGCATGACAAAGCTCTGCGACTCGCAGAAGTGGAATTCCTCACCTGGGCGGCACGAACGGGTGTCACCGGCATCCGCGCGCAGCTGGCTTTCGATGCGAGCGAGCAGTTCCTCCCGAATCTGTCGGACGGTCGTACAGGCGAGCAGATCGACGGCCGTCAGTTCCTCGGACAGCCGCCTGTACTGGAGCGCATCTCCGACCCAGTTCGCGAACTCGTTATGGTAGACAGGCTTCTCAAAATGATGCGAGAGGAACTGGTGATGCGTATGGTAGAAAACCGAGGCACCTGACACATCGCTCAGGTGGTGCGCCAGTTCGTCGAGGGTTCTCGCCCTGCGGCTGGTGAGCCGCACCAGGCGGCGTTCGGTGTAAAACGTGAATGGGGACATTTCGTTCACTGACAGGTCTCCCCGATCCATTTAAGAAATTGTCCGACGTCATCCGGCCCGGCGACATAGTACGCCGCGGCGGTCCCTAGCGGGTCGCCCACTTTCACGGTCACCCCGCCGGGAAGCGCCGCAAACGCATCTTCGTCGGTTTGGTCATCCCCGGCGCAGATCGGCAACACCGTCTCCCCGTCTGCCAGCCGCGAGCATAGCCACAAAGCCGCCGAACCCTTGTTCCAGTCGACCGCGGGGCGCACCTCACAGATCATCTTTCCCATCCGGAGGGCGAGGCCACGATCGCGCCGGACGACCTCGTCCCAGACGGCCTCAATCACTCGATTTTGCGACTCAGGAGCGTTCCGGTAATGGACAGCGGCGGTAAGTCCCTTGTCCTCCACTTCAACGCCCGGCACTCCCCGGAGTCGCCTTGAAAGAGACATACAGGCCCCCGCGATCAACGGACGGAGCCGTTCGGCTTCGGGCTGGACGAATCGGAAACCCGGGCCTTCGATTTCGAGCCCGTGATTGCCCGCATAGGTCAGGCCCGGGATGCCGACGCGTGTTCGAACGTCATCCAAAGCCCGGCCACTGATTACCGCCGGCAGAGTGCTCCGGGATCCCACCAGAGATACGAGCAAATCCCGAACTGGCAGCGGAAGGCGGGCAGCCGATGGATCCGCGACAATCGGCGCCAACGTTCCATCGAAATCGAGCAGCAGTAGAAGGCGCCCGGAATTCTGGATGCGTGCACGGATTTCGTCAATACGCTCCCAGAGAGGGTGCGCCACGTCAGGCTTAGTGGACGGCGGCTTCAAAGTGGCTAACATCGGCGTTCTCCGGAAAATCGAACTTCAGAATGGTGGAGAGGATCTTTCCCGCCCACCGGTAGATGTTATTCTCGGAAACAACGCCTCGCAGCCGCTGCATGCGCCTCCGTCGCTCCTCAGTCGGCATCTCAAGGGCCTGGCGGACGGCTTCCGCCATCTCTTCCTGAGAGAACGGGTTGACGAGCAGAGCGTCGGTGAGCTCGTACGCCGCACCCGCGAACCGGCTCAAAATCAGCACGCCGTCGTCATCGTTGCGGCTTGCGACGAACTCCTTCGCCACCAGGTTCATCCCGTCGTGGAGTGAACTCACAAAACAGAACCGCGCGAGTCGGTGCAACGCCATCATCCGCACGGAACCCACGTGCCTGGAGAGTAGGATGACAGGACGCCACGAGTCCGTGCTCCATTTCCGGTTGATCTCGTCGGCCAGCGCTTCGATCTCGTAGCCCAGGGACCGGTAACGCCCGATGTCGACGCGGCTGGGAACACCGACTTGAATGAACACCAGCTTACCTCGGTACTCCGGATATTCGTCCAGCAGACGATCGATTGCCTGGAGCCGGTCGGGAATCCCCTTGGTGTAATCGATCCGATCGAGCCCGATGCCAACAAGTTCGTCGCCCAGTCCCAGTTCCTGGCGCCAGCGTTCCATCTCCGACTCAACCTGTTCCGAAGAAGCGGAGGCGGAATGCGACTCGAAATCGACGCTGATCGGGAACGGCCGCACCGCCGTAGTCCGTTCTCTGCGAGTAATTTCGTACAGTTCCGGGTCGATTCGGGCTTCCAGCGTTCGGTCTACAGTGTCGAGGAAGTTCTGGCAATGGTACCGGATGTGGAAGCCCAACAGGTCATTCCCCAACAACCCGTCGAGCAGTTCCTCACCCCAAGGGAAAGCCCGGAAGACCTCGCGGTTTGGCCATGGTATATGCCAGAACTGCGCCACAAACAGATTCGGCAAGCCGGAGTCTTTGAGCATCCGGGGGAGAAGGCCGAAGTGGTAGTCCTGGATGAACACGAAGGTGGGACGATCTCCGATCTCGTCCAGCACCGCGCGGGCAAAGATTTCGTTCACCTCGCGGTAAGCGCGCCAGTCTTCCGGACGGAACACCGGACGCGTGAATGCAATATGACAGAGCGGCCAGAGTCCCTCGTTGGAGAGACCGTAATAGTAGCGGTTCTCCTGCTCCTTCGTGAGCCAGACGCGCCTCAGCGTGTACTTCTGAGAATTTCCCGGAGGTACCGCTACGTGGTTGTTCGCATCTACGGTCCTTCGATCTGCATTTCCTGCTCCGTGTGCGATCCAGACACCGCCGGCAGCGCGCATGATCGGATCCAGGGCCGCCGTCATCCCGCTGGCCGGCTGAATACACTCGATCTCCCGGCCGGAAAGACGGTGAAGATATGGCTCACGGTTGGAAACGACAACAAACTGAAGGCCTTGCAGCCGCAAGGCAATCAGCTCATGTAAGTCTTGTTTAGTCCACACTATCGCTCCACTTGCCAGAGGGCTCTTTTCTATTTTTGAGGATGACCGGACAGGAGAACCATCCCCTGATCGGTGTAGTTGAAGCCTGGAAACAGGGTACGAGAGAAACCTAAGTCTCCTGATGTGAGGAAATCTGAGCTATTACCGCATTGGGCTGCGCTCAGTGGACTTTCGAGCGATCACTTCAAAGCTGCTCGCGAAACGTCGAAACAGAGGAATTCGAAGAAACACTTCGTCAATCGCCCGCACCACCCGGTAGCCAGAACGCCATCCCGGCAGCAGTCCGCCGAGGGGGGTTGACAGCATGTCGTAGTACTCATGCCGCGCATCGAGACCTGCTTGACGGAACAAGTCGGCAGTCGGTGATGGCGGCAACTCCCGCTCATCCGGCGTTTGATACTTCCGCATTAGATGGGGAACAAGCAGCTTGCCAAGCGCGCCAGACAGCCGGTAGCGATTTGGATCGAGCGAATAGAACCAGCCGCCCGGACGGAGGCGTCCGGCAATCGTCCTCGCCGTCCCGGGAAGGCTCTCATCCGGAAGGTGGTGCAGGAAGAAGATCGCGTAGATAAAATCGAACTCACCCTCCACATCGTCAATCGTGCCGTGGAGGAACCGCGCGTTCGTGAGGCCTGCAGTTGCGGCATCGGCTTGCGCCTGACGGATTCCCGCGGGCGACAAATCCACACCGATCAATTCGCCGACGTGCGGAGCCAGCAGAAGTTCCGTGTCTCCGATCCCGCACCCGAGGCTCAGCACGCGCGATTCAAGTCCAACCGGACACATCGACAGCATGCGCCCAACGAGGTGGGCCCGGAGTTCACGAACTGCCGCTTTGCTGAAGTGCTTCTGAGCAAAACCGGAATACAGCCGCTCGTGATACTCGACTTCGCGTTGCAGAACGTCTCGCGGCACATTCATCGGATTGGTCGTCCAATTTTATCCGGAACGCAGGCGATCAAGGATATCGACAATCGGGCCGAGCCTGGGCCCTGCCTTCACGCTACGAGAAATCGGGTTGTCAGTCCAATCCCATAACCGGCTGGGCCGCTCTCCGATGTTCACTGGCTTCTCGTCCCACATGGACGCTGAGTAGCAGAAGGCTCCTACTGCCTGCACGAAGATGGAGAAGGTCAGCAGAACCACAAACACCGCCCGCAGGGTACGCGAACGAAAGATCGTCTCCGTCGCCGGCGCCATTAGGACCACGAACGCCGGCAGCGCGTCGGAGAGCAGCCTGGGACCGTAGCAGTGACCGCCCCACCAGACACGCCATGTTGCGATCAGAACAACCTGGGACACAGCAAACACCAGCGCCGCCAGATAAACGGGTTGAGCGGGCCATTTCCGTCGCCTGAACAAAAAGAACACGCCGGCCACAAAGAACAGTAGGACAGGGGAGTACACGAAGAGGCCCCTTGCGGGACTGAAGAGCACGCCGGCGAGCCCGCGCCAAAGATTCCCGTCAAAGGACAGAGCAGGTGCGCCCTGAACGGCACCGAACACGCCGACGTTATAGGCGACCGTGACCACACCAGCCAAGACCGGAAACAGCCAGAAGGCCGCCATTAACCTGACCCGGCGCGACGAGGCAAGCAGCCCGGTGAATGCGGCGGCAACGAACAGAATGTTCGTGGGCCGGATGGCGGCGCTCAGACCGGCGAACAGTCCCGTCAGCAACGCAGCCTGTCGGTCGTCCGCACACTCACGGAGTCTGTCCAAGAAAAACAGCGCCAGGATGATCGCGACCTGGCTGCCGCCGTGTTGCCACAGGGCCTGGCTGGAGATTGTCCAGGTAGCAGTACCGAAACCGTAGAGAATCGCGAGCCAGCGGGCTCGCTTTTCGTCAGCCAGCCTGACTGCCAGGAGGTAAAAAAGCGCGACAGAGCCGGCGGCAATCAGCGACGCGGTGAGCTTCTCCAGCACCCCAGCGAGAACCATGACCTGCGCCGGACTCCAGCCGGCGGCCGTCACATATACCGCCGCGGGGACGTAAAGCGGAGTGAGCAATATCGGCAGTGCAATCGGGTACTCCGAGTACGCGTGCCCGCTCACAATCGGCAGGGCGCGCAAATGTTGAGGTACGTGCTCGCGGACCGCCGGATAAAAGAAGTCCAGGTTGACTGTGCGGTCGAGCAATATTGAAAACGGCAACAGCGAAGCGGGGAGCGTGTCGCCCGAGGCGATGCGCTGGAAGTTCAGATTATAGACAACGAGCGAGCAGGCAAAAAGCAGCAGCGTAAATCGCGCCGGCCGATGCCCGGTGTCATCGGATGCCTGTTTCAATATGGACCAGTTCCGATTCCCGTGATTCGCTCTCCGTGGCGGGCGTAGCCGCGATCGTCTGGGGCGCGCGCCAGAAGTCCATATATGATACCTGGTGCACACAGGACACGGTGCAGAAGGGAGCGCACGGTTTCTCGGTGAGGAACTCCCGGCGGATGTCGTCCTTCGTGTACTCAGCCAGCGGTTTCGCCGGATAGCCGCGCTGCTGGGAGCAATAGTGGACGAGGCCGTCCTCGCACACGTACAGGTAGCGCGAGCCGGCGCGGCATCGCCAGTTGCTCGGACGGCCGTTCGCGATGTTGTTCTGGAAGTAATTGATCTGCGAGTAGCTGGATTTTTCCAGCCCTTTCATCGCGAGGAACACTTCACGCTCCTGGTCGCCGAGCGGCCTGAGCTGCCCCGAGCCGTCGTGGATGATGCCGACCGTCGAAGTGAAGCCCAGTTCGACCGCACGCCGTCCAACGGTAAGTGCGTCCTGGGGATTGCGGATGCCACCCCCGACCACGGAGTTGATGTTGACGTGAAATTCGGCGTGCCCGGCAAGAAGCTGAAGTTTCTTGTCCAATACCTTGAGGCTCTTCTTCGAGACGTCGTCGGGTGTCACGTTGTCGATGCTGATCTGAAGATGATCGAGCCCCGCCCGGTTCAGCCGGTGAATTCGCGCCGCTGTCAGCAGGTAGCCGTTCGTGATCAGGCCGGCGATGATCCCCCGGCGGTGGATGTGGGCGATGATCTCGTCAAGGTCGGGGTGCAACAACGGTTCTCCACCGCTCAGCGTTATGACCGTCGTGCCAAGTTCGCGCAGGCGATCTACGCGCTGAAGCATCGTCTCGGTTGGCAGCGGCTTCGACACGTCATCGTACTCGTTGCAATAGGCACACGAAAGGTTGCAGCGGCGGATCGGGATGAGATGCGCCAGGACCGGATGGTCGGTAGACACCAGTCCCTTGAAAATCATTTGCAGTTCTCGCGCTCTCCGGCCTGCCGCACGCAGACGGCGCTTCAAGCGTAGGGCCTTATCAGGCATAGAGTTACAGGGCTTTCTCTATTACAGCACAGGGTTGCCCCGGAGGCCAAAGCTACCCTGTTTCCGGTCTGTTTTCCCGCCCGAACGGTGAAAAATCAGGGTTTCTTGGCAGCCTCCGGCGCCGGAGGGGTGGGAGGAGCCGGAGGCGTGGGCTTTACCTCCTCACCGTACTTGATCTGCACCTCGCTCTTGAACTGCTTGTAGTCCTCGTAGCGGACGGTCATCCGGATGGGCACGCGCATCCCGCTCTCGAACTGCAACACGTCGTTGGAGATCGTGTACGTCGGAAACCAGTACTTGCCGTCAATTTGCTCGCGGTAGGTTTCGAATTTCGGAAACTGGTTGTCGGATCCCCGTTTCAGGAGCCCGACGCCCCGCCCATACGTTTTCACAATCTGGAGGTCACGGTCATCCACCCAGATCTGGCCGGAGAAGTACCGCTGTCCCTGCTCCATCTTTTTCGGTTTCACCGCAAAGAGATAGCAGGGAATCTCGTCGGCCATCTGCTTGCCCAAGTAGCGAATGTCGTACTTTGGCAGTTCCTTGGTAGTCAGCACAAACGGCTGGACATTCCGCAAATCCTGCTCATCTTCCGGGGTCAATAGCAGATTCTGGAGAGTGGAAACAGGCGCGCGGACCACCCGTTCGGTCCGCTTGCCGTCGGACGAGAAGATGATGTCCGACACCATCTCATGCCGCCCGCGGACCCTGCCCGAATCGTCGAGCTCTTGAATCCGAGCCGTCTGGCGGTACGTGTAGTTCTCGCGCGCGAGCGCGAATTCCGCCTCCTTGGCGGCAAACTTGTTGATGATTTCGTCCGTCTCCGCCGGAGTGAGCTCCTCTTTGCCGGCCCTCACAGCGGTAAACGCCATTGCAGTGATCAGAAACAGCCGTAATGCGCGCAGCATACCCCTCTCCTCTTGTGCGACGAACGAGCAGCCATTAAGGTTTCCCGAGGATTTGGCGGGCGATCGTCATCAGTTGCATATTGCTCGTTCCTTCGTAGATGCGCCCGATCTTGGCATCGCGGTAGAACTTCTCTGCCGGGCAGTCCTTCGTGAAACCCACTCCTCCGAATACCTCGACCGCCTTGGACGCGACCGTCTCCGCGATCTCCGAGCTGTAGTACTTTGCCATCGCCGCCTCCGTAAGAAACGGCATCCCGGCATCCCGCAACCGGGCGGCATTGTACGTCAGCAATCTGGCAGCCTCCAGTTCGGTTGCCATCCTGGCAAGGTCGAACTGAATGCCCTGGAACTCCGCGATCGGCTTGCCGAACTGTTTCCGCTGCCGGGCATACGAAAGTGCTTGCTCAAGTGCTCCGCGAGCCAGGCCGATCATCTGTGCGCTGATGCCGATCCGGCCTTCATTCAGCGTCTCGATGGCGATCTTGTAACCTTTGCCGAGCTCCCCCATCAGGTTCGATTTCGGCACGCGGCAGTTGTCCAGAATCAGTTCGCAGGTTGAGGAAGCACGGATGCCGAGTTTGTCTTCCTTCTTTCCGACCTCGAAGCCGGGAGAATTGCGCTCGACCAGGAAACACGTGATGCCGCGGTGGCCGGCTTCGGGGTTCGCATTGGCGAATACCAGGAAGAGGCCCGCCTCCGCGCCATTGGTGGTCCAGAGTTTCCGTCCGGACAGCAGAAAGTGATCCCCTTGATCGGCAGCCCGGGCGGCCAAGGCGAAGGCATCCGACCCGGCCCCTGCCTCGGAAAGCGCGTACGCCCCAACCGTATCCGCAGCGAGCTTCGGGAGGTACCGCTTTCTTTGTTCGTCATTTCCCCAGCGCAACAGGGCGTTGTTGACCAGAGTGTTCTGGACGTCAACGATCACGGCCGCCGCGGGGTCTACCGCCGCGATTTCCTCGACCGCGAGCACCGACTGGAAGAACGTTCCGCCCTGTCCTCCGTGTTCCTCCGGAATTTCGATGCCCATCAACCCGAGTTCAAAGAATTCGCGCAGGATCTCTTTGCGGAAGACTCCGGCTTCGTCCATGGCCCGGACGTGCGGGCTGACCTGCTCCTTCGCGAACTGCCGCACCGACGCCTGGAAGAGCTTTTCATCCTCGCTGAGCTGGCTAAGCGGCCGGGCCGGCCCCTCGGCGACTGTCGACATGCTTTCAGTCTAACGCCTGACGGCTGGATTGCTTCGGCCTGCAGTAGAATAGGCATCTCATGAAGAATTGGAAACTGATCGCTCAGGGATTGGACGTCGCCATCCCCGAGGCCGACCTTCCGAAACTCTCACAAACCCTCGAGGCGATGGACACCGCTTTCCGGCCGCTGGCCGAGGCGATCCCCGACGAGATGGAACCGGCCGTCATTTTCCACATTCAGCCGGAGGAGCAGGTATGACCATCCTCGAGGCTGCCGCCGCAATACGGGCAAAGAAAGTAACGTCCGCCGAGCTAACCGCGGAATCGCTCTCCAGCATCGCGCGGTTGCAGCCGCGGCTCAACGCCTTCATTACTGTCGCCGAGGAGAGAGCACGCGAGCGCGCACGCCGCGCCGACGAGGAACTCAAGCGCGGGATGGACCGCGGCCCGCTGCACGGAATTCCAATCGCCGTGAAAGACGTCTTCTGCATGAGAGGAATGCGGACAACTTGCGGCTCAAAGCTGTTCGAGAATCACGTGCCGGACCGCGACGCTGCTGCCGTCGAAAGGCTGGAAGCCGCGGGCGCCGTGATCACCGGCAAGGCGAACATGCATGAGCTTGCTTACGGCATCACCTCGAGCAACCCGCATTTCGGTTTCGTGCGAAACGCGCGGAACCCGGAGCACATCCCTGGCGGTTCGAGTGGAGGCTCCGGTTCGGCGGTCGCCGCAGGAATGGTGTTCATGGCGATGGGCAGTGACACGGGCGGATCGATTCGCATCCCGGCGTCCTTCTGCGGGACCGTTGGAATCAAGCCGACTTTTGGGCGCGTCAGCCGGTATGGCGTCATGCCGCTCGACTTCAGCCTGGACCACATGGGTCCGTTGACGCGCACCGTCCGTGACGCCGCGGTGTGCCTCGGCGCCATCGCCGGCCACGATCCGCGGGATGAGACCTCCAGCCGTCAGCCGGTTCCTGAGTTTCTCCCGCCCAGGCAGGTTTCGATTCAGGGCCTCCGGATTGGAATTCCGGAGAACTTCTACTTCGAGCGGGTCGATCCGGAGGTGGAAGCCGCGGTCCGCCGTATGGCGTCCGCCGCCGCGAACCTTGGCGCCACACTCGTGCCGGTTCGGGTGCCTGACATCCGTGAGCTCAATGTGATTGCACGCGTGATCCTACTCGCCGAGGCGTCGGCGGTAATGGAGAAGCATCTCTCCAGGCGGGAGAACTTCGGCGCCGACGTTCTGTCGCTGCTCGATCAGGGCCGGCTCATTGCGGCGACGGACTACGTGAACGCGCAGCGCCTGCGTCGAGTGAAACAGCAGGAGTTCCGGCGCATTTGGCGGCACGCCGACTGCCTGCTCACTCCGTGCACTCCGACCCCTGCGCCGAAGATTGGGCAGACCGCAATCACGATCGCCGGAGAGGCAGAGGATGCCCGGCTCGCCTCCACGCGACTGGTGCGGGCGATCAATCTGCTCGGGCTGCCGGCGCTGGCGCTGCCATGCGGGGTGCACACGTTGGGGTTGCCGATGGGAACGCAACTGATCGGGCGGCCATTCACCGAACCGCTCTTGTTCCGTGTGGGGGCCGCACTCGAAGACGTGACCGGCTTCGACAAGCGCGTGCCCCCGGAGTGCTAATCTGACCTCTGGCGCGTGTACCGCCGTGCTGACACGCGCCACAGGTAACAAACCAGGAGATCTCCATGCAGTTAAGCCGTCGTAACTTCCTACAGACAGGCGCCGCGCTCGCCGCCGCGCCAGCCACGTCCAGATCGTACGCCGCCAACGACCGAGTCCAGTTCGGATTCATCGGCGTAGGCGCCCGCGCTCATCAACTCATCCCCTGCCTGCTCGACAACCCGGGCGCAGAGATAGTGGCCGTGGTCGACGCGTATAGGGGACGCGTCGGGCGCGCCATCGAACGCACCAGCAGTCGCGCCAAGGCAGTCAAGGACTACCGCGAGATCATCGCTGACAAGTCCATCGACGCGGTCGTCGTTGCAACACCCGATCACTGGCATAAGCAGATGGTGATCGAGGCCCTCCGGGCGGGCAAGGACGTCTATTGCGAGAAGCCGCTGACCTACCGGTCCTCCGAGGGTGTAGAGATCATCCAGGCCGCGAAGGAAACCGGACGGATGCTTCAAGTCGGCAGCCAGGGCATGAGCTCCGAGACCGAGCGAAAGGCGAAGGAGATCATCAAGTCCGGCCGGCTGGGCAAAATCACGATGATCCGTGCGGCGTACAACCGCAACACGCCGTCCGGCGCGTGGATTTATCCCATCCCCCCGGACGCCTCGCCGGAGACAGTGAATTGGGAAATGTTCCTCGGATCGGCGCCGAAACGGCCGTTCAATCTCGAGCGGTTTTTCCGTTGGCGCTGTTTCTGGGATTACTCCGGCGGCATTGCGACCGACCTGTTCGTGCACCTTTGCACAACCATTCATTTCCTGATGGAAGCGAAGATGCCCTCCAAGGCGGCTGCGCTTGCCCAACTCTACCGCTGGAAAGAGACGCGCGAAGTACCGGACACCGTCAACGGCGTGCTCGAGTACCCGGACGGCTTCTCGGTGAACCTCAGCGGCACGTTTAACAACGAAGCTGCCGCGGAGTCTAACTTCCAGATCCTTGGTACCGAGGGCACTCTGTCCATCGGTTTCGCCGACCTGAGTTTCCGTCCCGAACGGGTGAATGATGATAACCGCTGGATCGTCGACAGTTGGTCGCAGGAGCTCGAAGACGCCTACTACCGCGATCCGAAGATCCAGGCGCGGGAAGTGCCAAGCAGCAGGAAGGCGCGTATCCTACCGGGCAGCGAATCGTACCGCGAGGAAGGCAAGGATTCCACAGTGGCTCACTTCGGGCACTTCCTCGAGTCGATCCGGACCCGCGAGCCGTACTGGCAGGACGCAACCGCCGGTCATCATGCGGCCGCCTGTGCCCACATGGTGAACCTCTCTTCCCGTGAGGGCCGCGTCGTTGAGTGGGAGTTCGGAAAGGACGACATCAAGAAGGCGTAGAACGTGCTGCGCCCCTAAACTCCGCGCTGTGCGGCTCCGATTTCAATACAGGGAGCCGTGTACATTCGTCGCGAAGTCGGCCGCCTGCTTCCGCACGCCGCGCCGTCATTGTCGGATTTCCTGTTCGTGTCCCTGCTCGTGTGGCTGTTCGCCACCGGGAGTGGGTGGGAAGCCTTGCTGGCCGACGGCGACACCGGTTGGCACATTCGTACCGGCGATTACGTTCTCAATACGGGTTCCATACCTACGACCGACCTGTTCTCGTTTTCGCGGCCGGGAGAGCCATGGTTCGCCTGGGAGTGGCTCGCCGATGTCATCTTTGCTCTGCTCCACGACCGGTGGGATCTTGTCGGCGTGGTCGTGGTAGCCGGGGTCGTGATCGCGCTCACTGCTGTCGTCCTCTTCCTTCACATGCTCTGGAGGGGCGCCAATGTCTTCGCGGCCCTGGCCGTCGTGTTGCCTTGCGTGGGTGCGGCGTCCATTCATTTCCTGGCTCGGCCGCATATTTTCACCCTTCTTCTGCTCGCCGTGTCGCTATGGGTGCTGGACCGGGACCGTCGCGCGCCAGGGGTCTCTGTCTGGATTCTCGTGCCGCTGTCAGCCCTCTGGGCGAATCTTCACGGCGGGTTTCTCGCTCTTCTGGCCTGTGTCGGATTGCTCGCGGCGGGCTGCGCGGCTGAGGCGCTTCTCGTCTCCGGCAGATGCTGGACTGCGGCGCGCCGTTACGCGGCCCTGACCGGCGCCTGCTCTCTGGCAACCCTGCTGAACCCGTTCGGTTACCGACTGCATCTGCACATCGCGCAGTATCTCCGCTCGGACTGGATCAAGGAGGCGGTGGACGAGTTCCAGTCGCCGAAGTTCCGATCGGAGAGTCTGCTTCAATTCGAGCTGCTGCTGCTGGTGAGCCTGCTGCTTGCCGGCATCCTGCTTTCGAAACGGCGCATCGCGGACGCGCTGCCGGTGCTGTTCTGGGCGCATCTTTCACTCAGCTCGGTCCGCCACGTTCCCGTGTTTGTGATCGTCGTGGGGCCGTTGATCGCCCGGGAGTTGACCTGCCTTTGGGAAAGCTGGACCGCCACGGCTCCAACGAGATCGCTGGCCGGGATTCTGAACGCCGTGGCACAAGACCTCGCACCCGGTTTCCGAAGGGTGAGCCCCTGGTCGGTGGCGCTGGTGCTGGCCGTGCTCTGGCTGACGCCGTCTTCCCGATGGCCGCGGGACTTTCCGGCGGCTAAGTTCCCGGTCGGTCTTGTCGGTGCGAACCGCGACCGGCTGGCTTCGGCTAGGATCTTCACCTCAGATGAGTGGGCGGATTACCTGATTTACCGCGGCTGGCCCCGCCAGCGGGTGTTTCTGGACGGGCGGAGCGACTTCTACGGACCGGTCCTCGGCAAGGAATACCTGCGGCTCCTCGAAGGTCGTACCGGCTGGCGGGATTCATTGAAAAAACACGGGTTCCGGTTCGTCCTGTTGCCGGAAGACGCACCGCTCGCCAGCCATCTCCATGCGTGCGGAGACTGGAGACAGACTGCTGCGGACCGTCAGGCCGTGCTGTTCGAACGGATCTCTTCAGCCCCCGTGAGGTCCCTAATCAAAGGGCGATGCTCCACCGATAGTTCCGTGTTGGAAGCCTCACGGCATGAAATCCAAAGAGAGGGACACCCAGCGACAACGACCTTGTCCGTCCCGGGCGGATTCCGCGGCGGCCTCGCAAGAGCTCGGTGATCCGGCGGAACTGCCTGCCTGGCGCGTGCCCTCCGGACCTGCCCTGGGTGAATTCGCCCTGCGGTCCGGTTTCATCGCCGGAAGGCTTTTGAAGCCCGCAGGGAACTGAGCGGCCGCCAAGGCAGAGGGGAGGGAAACAGATGGATCGCCGGTTTCTGACCGTCTTAGGGGTGAGCCTCCTGTTCGCCCTGGTAGTCGCTAGCGTGTTTTACCAGATGAACGCGCGGTTCCGGGGCTCAGCTCGTAAACGGGACAAGCCGAAGCAGGCCGAGTTGGTCGTGGCGGCTGCCTCACTGCCGGTTGGCGTGACCATTAAGCCCGCCGACGTCAAGGTAGTCAAGGTCGAAGGAGAGCGTTTTCCGAAGGGCGCCTTCGCGAAAGTGGAAGACGTGTTGGGCCGGCCGGTGGTAAGCAACATCCTGGCTGAAGAACCGGTTATGGAGGGACGGCTCGCGGAACGAGGCAGCGGCGTGGGCTTGGCGCCGGTTATCCCGGTGGGTATGCGTGCGGTCTCCGTTAAGGTGAACGAGGTCGTCGGGGTGGCAGGCTTTGTTCTGCCCGGGATGCGCGTCGATGTTCTGGCGACCTTGCGGCCCCAGAGCGGAGATGGTGCACGCACCTCAACCGTCTTGCAGAACATCCTCGTTCTCTCGGCGGGACAAAATATTCAGACTGACAGCCGCGGCCAGGCTGTCAACGTTCCAGTGGTCACCCTGATGGTCTCACCCGAACAGGCCGAAACTCTGACGCTGGCCGGCAACGAGGGGCGTATCCAACTTGTGCTGCGCAATGGCGCGGACCAAACGGTCCAGCCGACGCCAGGCAAGGATCTTACAGAACTGTACGGCCACCGGAAGCCGCAACTCGCCGAGGTATCCGAAGCACGGCCAAGGCCACAACCCCAGCCGCGCGTCGCGCCGGCGCCGTTCCCTCCCCCAGCGCCGCCGGAACCGATCCGCGACGAGATCGTTGTGATTCGCGGAACGCAGAAAAGTCTCGAGGTGATCGGTGAAACGAAATCCAACTAGCCCTCCCAGGCCGGAAGCGAGGCGGCGGCGCCTTTTCTTGCTGATGTTGGGTCTCCTGGCTGCGATCGGCACGGCATCTCCGGCTCAGCCTCCGGCAGAGGACCTCGCGCTGGCCATCGGCGGCAGCGCCGTCATCGACTATCCGGAAGACATCGGCCGCCTCGCTACCAGCAATCCAGAGGTTGTTGATGCGTTAGCGGTAACCAAACGCGAGGTGCTTCTCCAGGCGAAGTCGCACGGCATGGCAACGATCGTCATCTGGTCCAAGTCCGGCCGGAGGGATTTTTACCGGGCGACCGTTTCCTACAACCTGGAACCGGTCCGTAAGCTCCTGCGCGATACATTTCCCGGAGAGGAGATCCAGGTTCAGGCGGCGAAGGATTCGCTCTCGCTAACGGGCAGGGTGAGCAGCCAGGCGGTGGCTGAGCGTGCCGGCACGCTCGTAACACCACTCGCAAAAAGTGTAGTCAACAATCTCGATGTTTCGAGCTCTGCTGAGAAGCAGATTCTGCTGCGAGTGCGTTTCGCCGAGCTTGACCACACTGCGTCGGCCAGCTTCGGGGCAAGTCTCATTTCAACCGGGGCTTTGAATACCCCCGGCCGGATCACAACCGGGCAGTTCTCCGCCCCAGCGCCGCAGAAGATCTTTCCGCCGGGACACGATCTCTCCGGGGTCACCGGCGTCATTCCGGGCGGCAACCCTGGGACCTTCAGCAACTTCTCGATTGGAGACGCGCTGAACATCTTCGCGTTCCGCCCCGACCTGAATCTCGGAGCGGTGATCCAGGCGCTGCGGAACCGAGGCCTGTTGCAGATCCTGGCGGAACCAAACCTGGTGACGACAAACAACAAGGAAGCAAGCTTTCTGGTGGGCGGCGAGTTTCCGGTGCCGATCGTCCAGGGGGGCGCCAACGCAGGTGCGGTAACGGTGCAATTCCGCGAGTTTGGCATTCGGCTCGCGTTTCTCCCGGCGGTGACCGGGCACGACACGATCAAGCTTCATGTGAAGCCGGAGGTGTCGTCGCTCGACTTCGCCAACGGCATTTCGGTTTCCGGTTTCAGCATCCCTGCCCTGTCCACCCGCCGCATGGAGACAAACATCGAGCTCGGGCTGGGACAGAGCTTCGTGATCGCCGGCCTGATCGATGACCGCGCGACGGAAAATCTGGCGAAGATTCCCGGCCTTTCGCAGATCCCGGTTCTGGGGGCGCTCTTCAAGAGCCGCTCCGAGAAAAAGACGAAGACCGAGCTGATCGTGCTGGTCACGCCGGAGATCACCGGCCCGGTAGATGCGTCGCGGGTCCCCTCCGGCCCCACGATGCCGCTAGACTTCATTCCGAAAGTGGACCGGCCGCCGGCGGCCCGCGAAGAAGGCCGGAAGTAAGAGGCGAGGAATGGGCCGGCCGGGCAAATGGCGAAGCGCGGAGTTGTCGGCGGTGTTGATTGCACCGGACCGGGAACTGGCGGCTCAATTCTGCCGGACCCTGGAGACCACGCGTGCGTTTCAAATCGTCGCCGAGCTGAAGAAATACCCGAGTGAACAAACGCTCGATATCCGCCTGCGGCAACTCCGGCCGGACGCAGTACTGGTCGATCTCGCCAGCAACTTCGAGACGGCCGCCGGCCTGCTGCGGGCTCTGGCGGCGTTTCGGCCTGCCGTTCATGTGATCGGACTGCATCGAACTAACGATCCGGACGTGGTGTTGCGGGCGCTGCAACTCGGGGCGAGCGAGTTCTTCCATGCGCCGTTTGACCCGGCCGTTCAGCGGGACGCCGTCGCCGGCTTCCTGAGGCTGCGCCGCGTCGAGGTCCAGGCCGGCGTTCCACCGGGAAAGGTCGTGGTGTTCTCCAGCGCCAAGCCCGGCTCCGGCGCATCCGTGCTGGCCTGCCAGACGGCGCTGGCCCTACGCGAGGCGACGGGCGAGCGGATCCTGCTCGCGGATCTCGACCTGACAGGCGGCACCGTGGGCTTCTACCTGAAAGTGAAGTGCGCGCACTCGCTGATCGACGCGGTGGAGCGATGCGAACACCTTGAACCGGCGGCATGGGCCGCGCTGACCACCACGTGCGATGGTCTCGATGTGCTGCCGGCCCCGGCTGTTCCTCGTGAAGCGAACCCAGACAACGACCGCCTGAGAGCGGTGCTCGATCAGTCGCGCCACCTCTACGACTGGGTCCTGCTCGACCTGCCGGCGATCTTCCACCCGGTGAGCCTGACCGCGTTAGTCGAATGCGACAGCGCGTTTCTCGTCTCGACCGCGGAACTGCCCAGCCTGCATCTTGCCCGGAAGGCCGTGACCCTGCTCGCACAGTTGGGAATCGGCAAGGAACGGCTGAACGTTCTAGTGAACCAAGCAGGCCGGGGAGACGGCATGAGCGGATCGGACTTGGAAAAGATCTTTGGCTGCGCCGTCCATTCGTCCTTTCCTAGCGATTATTCCTCGCTTCATAAGGTGGTGACTCTCGGGGAAGCTGTGGCTCCGGATTCGAATCTCGGGAAGGCGGTGGGAGAGTTTGCCAGCCGGTTGGCAGGCCTCGCCCGGAGTGAGAAGCGGCGGGCAGGCATGGTGTTCAATTCAGACCCGGCCTTCGCCGGAACGTAAGTCGGAGCGACGGGAAACAGTATGTTGACACACGGGGACACAAAAGCTTCGGCGGAGGTTACCTGGGAGCAGCGGCTGCTTCGGAACTCTGCCCGCCCCAAAACCGCCCTGAAGCCTGAATGTCAGGAACTGAAATTCATCCTCCACCGAAAGCTGCTCGAGAAGATCAATCTCGAGGCGCTGGCAACCATCGAGAACCAGCGTGTGCGCGGCGAGGTCCGGCAGGCGCTCATCACG
Organism: Bryobacteraceae bacterium; assembly: GCA_035455185.1. Taxonomy (GTDB): domain Bacteria; phylum Acidobacteriota; class Terriglobia; order Bryobacterales; family Bryobacteraceae; genus JAEHDI01. The sequence goes on from DATIFQ010000359.1 coordinate 32,706, forward strand.
CTGATGGAGGGCGAGCCCACGCTGTTGAGCTCACTGGAGAAACAACAGATCGTCGAGGAAGTGCTCGACGAGGTCTTCGGACTCGGTCCGCTTGAGGCGCTGCTTCAGGACACAACCATCTCCGACATCCTCGTGAACACCCACCGGGCGGTCTTCGTCGAGCGGCGCGGTCTTCTGGAGCCGACCAACGTCAGTTTTCGAGACGACAACCACTTGCTTCACATCATCGACAAGATCGTCTCGCAGGTAGGTCGCCGGATTGACGAATCGACTCCGATGGTGGATGCGCGGCTCAGCGACGGCTCACGCGTGAACGCGATCATCCCGCCGCTCGCTGTAGACGGGCCGCTGTTGTCGATTCGCCGTTTCTCGGTCGACAAACTGATGCCGCGGGACTTGGTGGAGCGCAAGGCGATGACGCCGGGCATGATGGATCTCCTTGAAGCGGCCGTAAAGGCCCGGTTGAACATCATCATCGCCGGGGGGACCGGCGCCGGAAAGACCACGCTGCTGAACGCGCTGTCGGCCTTCATCGCCCCCCGGGAGCGTATCGTCACCATCGAAGACGCGGCCGAACTTCAATTGAAACAGCCGCATGTCTGCCGGTTGGAAACCAGGCCAGCCAACCTGGAGGGACAAGGAGCGGTCCGCCAGCGGGAGTTGCTGGTCAACAGTCTCCGCATGCGGCCGGACCGTGTCGTCGTCGGCGAGGTCCGCGGTGCGGAGGCTCTCGACATGCTTCAGGCGATGAACACAGGTCACGACGGATCGCTGACGACGGTCCACGCCAACAGTCCGCGCGACGCGATCTCGCGCCTCGAGGTGATGGTCTCGCTGGCAAACGCAAACATGCAGTTGAGTGCCATTCGCCAACAGATCGCGAGCGCGGTACATCTGTTCGTCCAGGCGGCGCGTCTGAGCGACGGCTCTCGCCGTGTAGTTAACGTCACCGAAGTGACCGGCATGGAGGGCGAGGTCATTACACTCCAGGACATCTTCGTCTTCGAGAAGCGCGGCCTGTCACCCGAGGGCAGGGTCATCGGCAGATTCGCCGCGACTGGCATCCGCCCGCGGTTTTACGAGAAGTTTCTTGCCGCCGGCATCCAACTTCGCCCGGACCTGTTCGACGAGCAGTTGGAGATCTGAGGAGGTAGGAGGTGGCGTTCTTCTGGATCCTGTTTGTCACCCTCTGGCTGCTGGCGATTGCCTGCTGGTGGTGTGCCTCGAGGGTGCTGCGGAATTCCGATCGCAGCCGCATCCGCGGCCGTTTGCTCGGCACGCCAAGCTCCAGCACCGGCAAGAAGGAGGGTTCGCCGGCGCCGGTGCTGATTCCGACCGAGGACAAGGATACGGGGAAGATCGTCCTGCGGCTGCTTGACCGCTTCCGGTTGAACGTCCGCCTCCAGGAACTCCTGGAGCAGTCCGGCCTCAAGTGGCACGTCGCCAGGCTGACGCACGCATGCCTGGCGCTGGCGCTTGCCGGATTCGCAATCGGCGGGTGGACGGCGCCCCCAGGCCACGCGGAGATTCCGGTCCTGCTCGCGTGCGCTGGTGGCGCGCTTCCGCTTCTGCTGGTGTCGCGGAAGCGAAGGAAACGGCTACGCCGCTTTGAGGAACAGTTTCCGGACAGCCTGGAATTCGTAGCACGATCCATGCGTGCCGGGCATGCGTTCTCGGTGTCGCTCGAAATGTTGCACCGCGAGTTTCAGGATCCATTGGCCTCGGAGTTCCACCGCACGTTCGACGAACACAATCTTGGCCTGCCGCTCGACGCCGCACTCGAAAAACTGGCGCGGCGAGTGCCGCTGATGGATGTTCACTTCTTCGTGTCGGCGGTGCTGCTGCAAAAGCGGACGGGTGGCAACCTAGCCGAACTGCTCGACAAGCTGGCCTACGTCATTCGTGAGCGGTTTAAGCTTCGTGGCCGCATCCGGGCGGTCAGCGCGCACGGCCGGATGACGGGTGCGGCGCTGTCCACAATCCCGGTGGGAGTGGCGGGAATGATGTTCTTCGTCAACCGGGAGTACGTCACCTTTTTCGCCAACGACCCGACCGGCCAGTGGATGGCCGGGGGCGCGGTGGCGCTTCAGTTGATCGGCTACGGAATCATCAGAAAGATCGTGTCCATCGAGGTATGAGGCGTGGAACAAGTCAGCAAAACCGGCGGACGGCACCGTTGCCCGGCGGCGAGAAGGTTTCGGAACGGATGTGAGAAATGGAACTGCTGCTGACTGGGATCCTGTTCGTGGTTGTCATGGGCGCCGTCTCGGCGGCGGGAGTACGGCTCTGGGTTAGGCCGAAAGCGGCGATGGAGCGTGTCACCGGAGCGATTGTCGGCGCAGAACGCGGTGTCCCGGTTCATCCGAGCTTAGTCTTTCGGGATCTGATCCACCGAATGGGCGCGCTGCTTCCAGCGTCCAGCCGGGAGGCAGGGCTGACACAACGGCGGATGATTCGAGCTGGCTTCCGGAATCCCGGCGCGGTCAAGATCCTCTACGGCGCCAAGATCTTTCTCGGAGCCGTTCTCCCACTCGCTGCCGGCCTCGCTGTCGCCGGGTGGGAGGGGCCGTCGGATACCAAGATGGTCGTCGTCGCCGGCGCAGCGGCGGCTGGGTTTATGGCTCCCGGATACTGCTTGAAGCTGGTGGTAAAGCGAAGGCAGAAGCGTATCCGGCGCGGGCTGCCGGACGCGTTGGACCTGCTGGTGATCTGTGTCGAATCGGGGCTGGGGCTCGACCAGGCCATCCTCCAGGCCGCCAAGGAACTCGAAATCTCCCATCCCGCCATCAGCGAGGAATTCGCGCTCGTCAACCTCGAGCTGAAAGCCGGCAAGCGGCGTGCCGAAGCGCTGCGAAACTTGGCCGACCGGACGTCGGTGGACGAACTCAAGAAGCTCGTTGCTGTCCTCATCCAGGCGGACCGGTTCGGCACGAGCATTTCGCAGAGCCTGCGTACGCATTCGGACTTCATGCGCGTGCAGGCGCGCCAGCAGGCGGAGGAGAAGGCGGCCAAGCTCGGCGTGAAGCTGGTGTTCCCGATCTTCTTCTGTATCCTGCCGACGCTCTTTGTAGTGACTGTCGGCCCGGTGGCGGTGCGGATCGTCCGTGACCTGCTCCCGATGATGAACAACATGTAGCCGCAAGGCGCGGCGACTTTGGAAAGGAGAAACGCAATGGACTCTTTCACGATTCGGATCATTTGCACCGTGCTCGCGGTGCTGCTGCTAGGCGTAATTGTCCTTCGGCGTCGCAAGAGCGCCGAATAAACGGCCAGGGACCGGATACCCGGGCCAACACTGAGGTCGCACCGACGAGCGTCGCCACCGCTGGCTGTGGGTCGCGCCGCAGTCCAGCAGGGGCGGGACCGAGGGTGCATGTAAGGAGGAGTACGTGATGAAAAGGGAAGCATGGTGGAGCCTTGTTCTGTGCGGCTGCCTGGCGGCGCCGGTATGCGGGGGCACATTCGGGAAGGCTGTCTCGATCGGAGGGCACGCGTCCGATCTCGTCCTCGACGAAACGCGCGGCGAGCTCTACGTCGCGAATTTCACAGCGAACCGGATCGAGGCACTGGCGGTCCCCGATGGCACACTGAAACACTCGATCAACGTCGCGCCGCAGCCCGGCTCGCTCGCCCTCTCGCCCGACGGCCGCTACCTGCTCGTCACGCACTACGCCAACTACCAGACCCCCGGCATGCCCCGTAACGCCATTACCCTGCTCGATCTCGCGACCGGCGCCAGGCAGACTTTCGCGCTCTCGGCGCCGCCGCTCGGGGCTGCCTTCCTGATCAACGGCCGCGCGCTGATCGTAACCACCACGGAATTCCTCTCGTTTGAGCCGGTCTCCGGCACCGTCCGGCTGCTCGATACGGTGGAAGGAGTCACGGCCACAACGCTCCCGGCGCCGCCGGCCAACTTTCCCCCACAGATCATCGCCGCCTCGGTGGCCGCCTCGCGGGACCAACAGGTGGTCTACGGCCTTACCGACACTATCCGCTTCCGCTACGATCTACTCAGCGGCCGCGTCGTCTCCCTCGGCTACACCGCGGAGCCGCCGCTCGGGCCGCGCGTGGTCAGCGTCAGCCGGGATGGCGCGTATTACACCGCCGGATGGGCGCTCTTTGACCGTCAGGGCTCCGTGATCGCTCAGTTTCCCGGCGCTTCCGGGCTTCTCAATGTCGGCAGCCACGCCATCGACTCGGACCGCGGAGTGATTTACGCTCAGATCCCGGCAGAAGAGGGCGCGCCACCGGTCTTGATGATCGCCGACGCGGACAATCTCACGGTGCGCGAACGGGTCCAACTGCCTGAAAACCTCGCCGGCCGCAGCGTGCTTAGCTCCGACGGTTCCATGATGTATTCGGCTTCCGACAGCGGGGTGCTCATTCTGCCGGTGGGAAACTACAGCCGCGCCCGCCGCTTGAAAACCTCGTCGGAGGAGATCTTCCTACGGACAGGATTCTGCAACCGCCGGGTGGCGGTTCAGGGTCTCTGGATCGAAGACGAAAGCGGCGCCACCACTGACTTCACGATCGCCTCAAGCCATCCCGCAATCACCGTATCGCCGTCTTACGGAACCACGCCGGCCCGGGTGGAGGTCCGGGCTGATCCGAACGCCCTTCAGAACCGATCTGGCACGGCTGTGGCCTGGCTGGACATCCGCTCGTCCGGGGCGGTGAATCTGCCGTCCCGTGTACGCGTGCTGGCCAGTCTCCTCGAACCTGACCAGCGTGGCACCGTGATCCACATCCCGGGACGCCTGGTCGACATTCTCGCCGACCCTGTTCGCAATCGCTTCTATGTGCTGCGACAGGACCGGAACGAGGTTCTGGTCTTCGACGCCGCCGACTACCGCCGGATCGCCGTCCTCCGAACCGGAAACACGCCCACGCAAATGGCGATCACCGCCGACCGCCGTCTCCTGCTCGTCGGCAACGATAACTCCCAAATTGCGAATGTCTACGATCTCGATACCCTGGTACAGACCGCTCCGGTACGCTTCCCGCCCGGTCATTACCCACGGTCTCTGGCGGCGGCCGCTGGAGCTATTCTAGCCGCCTCCCGCGTGGCCGGCCCGAACCACACGATCGATCGCGTCGACTTGCTCACCCGCACCGCCAGCGAATTGCCCACACTCGGCGTTTACGAGAACAAGGTCGATCTCCACACAGTTTTGGTAGCCTCCGGCAACGGCTCCTCCATCCTGGTCGCCGAGGCGGACGGCAGCCTCATGCTTTACGACGCCAACGCCGCCACATTCACCATCTCACGGAAGGACTACACGTCTCTCGAAGGCGCGTATGCCGCATCGAACAGCGGCATGTTCGTGGTCGATAACCTTTTACTGAACTCGTCTCTTGTCCCGGTCGGGCGCTTCGAGAAGGGAGCGAACCTTTCCTCGGGCTTCGCCTTCGACGGCGATTCCGGCTTGCTGACCCTCGCTCCCCCTGGAGGAGGCGCCGGGGTAATGGAACGCGTCGACCTCTCCTCGGCGGCCGCTGTCCGGCCGACCAGGATCGCCGAAGCGCCACCGGAGCGTGAACCAGGCTTTGCGCTGACTCGCACGCTCGCGCCGCTGGCCAACCGCCAGGCGATCGTCTCGCTTACGACCGCCGGGTTTACCGTGCTTTCCTGGAACTACGATGCCGCAACCGCGCCGCCCAGAATCGACGCCGTCGTCAACGCCGCCGACTTCAGCCGGCCAGTGGCCCCCGGCGGACTGATCGCCGTATTCGGTGAGGACCTGAGCCCGGTGAATATGGCCACGAGCGAGATGCCGCTTCCCACCGCCCTCGGCGACACGTGCCTCACCGTCAACGGAGCACCTGTACCAATGCTGTTCGTGTCACCCGGACAGGTGAACGCCCAGTTGCCGTTTGAGGCCGAGGGAAACGTTACGCTGGCCCTGCACACGCCGGGAGGCGTCAGCGACAACTTTCCGCTGAGTGTGTCGTCCACTGCTCCGAGCCTGTTCCACAGCGGATCTGCTGGACCGTTGGTAGACATAGCGACCGTCGTGCGCGCCGAGAACAACCAGCTCGCCACTCAAGCCAATCCCGTTCACGGCGGCGACGCCCTCGTGATCTACCTCACCGGACTTGGCCGCGTTTGGCCGGCCGTTCCCGCCGGCTCTGCCGCACCGTACGATCCCCTCGCACAGGTTGTGATCCCGCCTGCGGTCACGCTCGGCGGCACGGAACTGCCGGTACTGTACGCCGGCCTTACGCCGGGTTGTGCCGGCGTCTATCAGATCAACGTCCGTGTGCCGCATTGGGCCCCGGCAGGCAGCAAGGTTCCGCTGACGATCGATCAAGGGGACTCTTCGACCACCGTTACCGTCCGCGTCGTGCAATAAGTCCAATCGAAGCCACGGGAGATCTCCTCCCGTGGCTCGGACCTGCCGATCTAACCCTCGGAAGCTTATGCGGATTTTGATGCCAGTTGTCCTGCTCACGGCCGCCGCGGCAGGCCTTGCCCAGACATGGGAGGCCGGCGGTTCCGCCGGCGGAAGCTTGTCGAGGAATGTCGGCGTGTCCAGCCAATTGGGTCAGGCCAGCGCCGGTCTTGCTAGCGGCGCCGCCTTCGGCGCAGTCCTCGGACAGAGCATCCACCGCATCGTCAGCGGCGAGATTCGCTACACCTTCCAACCGGGCGAAATCCAGGTTGCCTCCGGCGGCACACGGACCAGCTTCCGCAGCCAATTCCACGCGATTCACTACGACCTCCTGTTCCACACGCGTCCGGAAGGTTCCTCCGTCCGGCCCTTCTTCGCAGCCGGCGGAGGCGGACGGATCTTTAAGGGCACGGGAAAGGAGAACGCCTACCAACCGCTTCAGGAGTACGCTCTGCTCACAAGGACGCGGGAGTGGAAGCCGATGGCCAGCGTTGGGGGAGGCGTCAAAATCGCAATCTCTCCACGAATGTTCCTGCGTGTCGAGTTCCGCGATTACATCAGCCCCTTCCCCAAACAGGTGATCGCTCCCGCCGATGGTTCGAAGATCAGCGGCTGGCTCCACTCCGTCGTCCCACTAGTGGGAATCAGCGTGCCCCTTTAAAACAGGGCGGCCAGCCCATTAAATCCGCCAACCACCAGAATTAGCAACTGTTTCGACGCTTTTCGCCTTATAGTGGGGGAGGTGCGAGCTTCGTTCTTCTGGGTCATTTCCTCACTCGCTGTCCCGCTCACGCTCGCGGGACAGAACGCTCCGGCGAATCAGTACGTTGGCGGCGAAGTTTGCCGAAAGTGTCATCCGAACGTCTGGCTCAATTTCTACAAGAACCCGCATTACAAGAGCGTCGCGAGCGGCACTGAGGCTCCGGATAAGACCGGATGCGAGGGTTGCCACGGCCCGGGGCAGGCGCATGTGCAGGCGTCCGGCGGCAAAGCCACCATCCGCGCCTTCTCCGTCATGGAACCGAAACAGGTGATTGACGCCTGCCTCGCCTGCCATAGCAGGGATCTCTCGAAGGCGAACATCCGCCGTTCGTCGCACACCCTGGCAGGCGTCGCGTGTTCAGACTGCCATTCCATTCACCGCTCGCCGATCCCGAAATTCCTGCTTGCGAAAGAGCAGCGGGACGTCTGCTACGGCTGCCACGCGCCGGTTCGCAGCCAGTTCTCGATGCCTTTCAAGCACCGTGTGAACGAAGGCTTCATGCAGTGCACGGACTGCCATAATCCACACGGCGCACCCGCGGCGACGTGGCGCATGGGAGCCCGTCCGCGAATGGTTGAGCATGCGCTCGCCAATGAGGAGCCGTGCCTGAAGTGCCACTCGGACAAACGCGGCCCGTTCGTCTTCGAGCATCCGTCAGTGCGTGTCGACGGCTGTGAAACCTGCCACAATCCCCACGGCTCGACGAACGCCAAGCTTCTGCGGCGGCCGGTCGTATTCACGGTCTGCCTCGAATGCCACAACGGCGCGGGTGCCTTTGGCCGGCAGGGCGACGGGATCAGGACGCAGTCTGCCTCACACAACATGGCCGACCCACGCTACCAGAACTGCACTGCGTGTCACGTGCGAATCCACGGCTCGAACGCCGACCCTCTCTTTCTGCGATGAGGTCACTTCTGATGAGGCGCACCGTGTTCTTAATCCTCGCTTCCCTCGGGCCGCTGGCGGGCCAGCAGACCGTCACTCCTACGGCAGCCACGGTCGGGCCTCCTCGCGGAACGGAGATCGGCAACTACAATGTGATGAACTCCTTCGAGACGGGATACCGGTTCCGCTCCGTGGGTGGCGATCTCGGCAAGTATCGAAGCGACGTCAACTTCGGCAACGGCATCCGGCTTCTCGGAAGCAGGCTCACCGTCAACTCGAAGGACGGTCACGGCAGCCTCTTCGACGAGATTGTGCTGTCCACTCAGGGTCTCGGAAACGATCCATACCAGTTCTCGTCGCTGAGGATTCAGAAGAACGGCCTCTACCGTTACGATCTCCTCTGGCGGCTCAGCGATTACTTCAACCCAGCGCTTCCGCTTGCCGGAGGCCTGCACCGCATGGACACCGAGCGCCGGATGCAGGATCACGATCTGGCGCTACTTCCGCAGTCCCCCGTGCGGTTGCTGCTCGGCTACACGCGGAATTCCCAAGACGGCGCGGCCCTCACGACCGTGCAGTCCTTCAGCGCTGGCGACGTCTCACCGGTGTTTGCCGACATCCGCCGCATCCGGAATGAGTACCGGCTCGGAGGCGAAGCCGAACTGTTCGGCATGAAGCTGCACGTCGTGCGCGGCTGGGACGACTTCAAGGAGGACACGCCCTTTACGCTTGCGCCCGGTACCGCTGGCACATCCTCCCCATTCACTACCTTCCGGCGGAACGAGCCGTATCACGGGACAACGCCTTGGTGGCGCGTTCATCTTCGCGGAGAAAACAAGTACTGGGCTGCGGCGGGACATTTCACGTACGCAATTGGCCGGCGCGATTTTATCTTCGATGAGGCCGCCGTCGGAACCGACCGGTTCGGCTCCGAGCGTAACCGGCAGGTCCTTGTCGCCGGCGACGGGCGGCGCCCGGTCACCTCTGGAAACGTCACTCTCAGCTTTTTTCCGACGGACAACCTAACCATCTCCAACCACACCGCCTTCCACAACACGCGCATGGAAGGCGATTCCGTGTACAGAGAGTTAAACAACGCCACGGCCTCCGGCCCGTATCTGTTCTTCAACTTCCTCGGAATCCGGTCCATAACAAACACGACCGACGCGACCCTGCGCGTCTCGAAATGGCTGGGGCTTTACGGCGGCTATTACTACTCCACCCGGCGCATCCGTTCCGTCGAGCAGGTGGAGATTGATGGTGTTCCACAGCGGCTGCCTGCGAGTCAGGACAACCGCCTCCAATCTGGGCTCGCGGGAATTCGTCTGAACTTCGCCCGCTCCCTGACGGTAAGCCTCGACGCCGAGGTAGGACGCGCCGACCGGCCGTTCTTCCCGATTTCCGAGCGTGACTATCACGGCTTCAACGCCCGCGTGCGGTACAAGTCAAAGTCGTTCGCCCTCTCGGCGTCCGCACGGACGAACTACAACACGAACTCTGTTTCTCTGTCGAGCCACAGCTCCCGAGGCCGTAATTATTCGGTGGACGGCTCGTGGACACCACGTGACTGGTTCTCTGTAGACGGCGGTTATTCGAAACTTCACCTCGATACGGCTTCAGGGATCGCCTACTTCGTCGATTTTGAGTTGATTCAGGGCGAGCGGTCGATCTATGTCAGCAACATTCATGCAGCCAACCTCGGCGTCCGTTTCGGTCTCGGAAAACGCGCTGACGTCTACACCGGCTACAGTCATGTTGAAGACACGGGTGACGGCCGCGTCAATCCTTTCATCGGGTCGGGCGCGCGACCCGATCCCTTCGTGCCCGCACAGACCTTCCCACTTGCGTTCCGGAGCCCGCTCGCCCGCTTATCGGTCCGCCTTCACGGCAACCTGCGCTGGAATGCCGGCTACCAGCACTACAACTATCGCGAGGACTTCTTCGGCCGGCAGAGCTACCGCGCCCACACCGGCTATACGAGCGTGCTATGGTCTTTCTAAACCATGGAGCTCAAGCTCACGCTCTTCAACAGCATCACGCTGATGATCATGGGCTTTACGCTGCTGACGGTGATCCCGCTCGCGCGAGGACGCCTGAACCGTAACTGGCCGTTTCTTTACTTTCCTTTGGTTTTCGCCTACTGGCGAGCCTTCGACGGCGCCCTGAATACCTGGTGGATCTGCGCCGGACTGGTCATTGCCCTGCTCCTGCGCTTCGAGATCATCGGTGCAAGATCCCGTGCGCCGTTGCGGTGGCTGTCAGTCATCGCACTGGCTTATGTTTTTCTGCGGGGAGTGGATCTGCTGGTGGGAGGGGAACTGTTCTACTTCTTTTCCGTCGGCAGGCCGGACGCCTGATACGCCCGCCAGCCTCCGTCGAGCGAGATAACGTCCGTGTAGCCCATCTTCTGGAGCGCGTCTGCCGCGAGCGCGGAGCGATACCCACCGCCGCAATAAAGCACCATTTTTGTGCTCTTTTCCGGGACATGAGTCTCGATATCGCGCTCGATAATTCCCTTGCCGAGATGCAGCGCGCCGGCGGCATGCCCGGCAGCCCACTCGCTCTCCTCGCGGGTGTCAACGAGGAGGAACTTCTCGCCCGAGGAGACCAGCCTCTTGTAGCCGTCGATGTCGATCTGCCGCACCCGCGACTTGGAGTCGTTGACCAGCGCGAGAAAGCCTGGGTTGTGCCGTTTGCCGCCGTGAGAGAGAGCCATAAGAGTCATGCGGCGCGCTGGATGCGGGCGCCTACCTTTCCCAGTTTCTGTTCTATTTTTTCATAGCCGCGGTCGATGTGGTACACGCGGTCGATCACCGTTTCACCGCGTGCCACCAGGGCCGCCAGTACCAGAGACGCGCTGGCCCGCAAGTCCGACGCGATGACGCCCGCGCCCGTCAGTTCCCGCGGACCAGCGACGATCGCCTGCCGGCCCTCCGTGCGAATGCTCGCGCCCATACGCACCAGTTCGAGCACGTGCATGAAGCGGTTCTCGAAGATGGTCTCCGTGATGAACGAGATTCCCTCGGCCTGCGTCATCAGCGCCATGTATTGCGCCTGGAGGTCGGTTGCGAACCCCGGATGTTCTTCGGTCGTGGCGTCCACCGCAGTCAGACGGCCGGTACGGCGAACTCTAAGCGACGACTCACTTTCCTGCGAAACATCCACTCCCGCCTGCCGCATCTTCACAATCAGCGCGCCAAGGTGCTCCGGCACACAACCCTTCACGAGCAGTTCACCGCCAGTGATCGCACCGGCGATCAGGAACGTGCCCGCTTCGATGCGGTCCGGGATAATCGTGTGTTCGGCGCCATGCAGCCGTTTCACGCCGCGGATCCGGATCGTGGAGGTACCGGCACCTTCGATGCGCGCGCCCATCCTCATCAGAAGTTCGGCGAGGTCGGCAACCTCCGGCTCGCGCGCGGCGTTCTCGAGCACCGTCTCACCCTCGGCCAGCACCGCTGCCATCATCAGGTCCTCGGTTCCCGTGACAGTGATCCGGTCGAAGTGAATGAACCCTCCCTTTAAACCATTTGGCGCTTCCGCTTCCACGTAGCCGTGCTCCTGGCGGATCCGTGCTCCGAGGTGCTCCAGGCCGGCCAGGTGCAGGTCTATCGGTCGCGCCCCGATCGCGCAACCTCCCGGCAACGACACGCGCGCCCGGCCGCAACGCGCAGCCAGCGGCCCGAGGACAAGACTCGATGCCCGCATCGTCTTGACGAGGTCGTACGGCGCCTCCGGGGAGACGATCTCCGCCGCCCGCACACGAACCGCGCCGCCGTTCGCCTTGGTGGAAGCGCCACAGCGCTCGATCAGCTTCTGCATTGTGCGGATGTCGCGCACGTGGGGAATCCGGTGCAGAACCACGGGTTCGCCGGTCAGCAGACACGCGGCCAGCGCCGGCAGCGCCGAGTTCTTCGCGCCACTGACTTGAATCTCACCGGCTAGAGGTACGCCTCCCTGAATCGCGAACTTATCCACGCCGCAACGCCTCCGACACCCGGCCGCCGCAGGCCGTCAACTTCTTTTCGGCTTCCTCGCGGGAGACCCCGAGCCTCGCCATCACAATCGCAGTTCTGACGGTGCCGCCGGACTGTTCGAGCAACGCTCCGGCCTGCTCGTAATCGACTTCCGCTGCCTTTGCAATGATTCTCCTCGCACGATTGACGAGTTTCTCGTTGGTCGGCTGCACGTTGACCATGAGGTTGCCGAACACGTACCCAAGGCGAATCATCGTCGCAGTCGAGATCATGTTCAAGACAAGCTTGGTCGCCGTGCCAGCCTTCAGCCGCGTCGAACCGGTCACGACCTCTGGTCCCGGAAGCGGCGCGATCGGAATTTCCACTGCCCGCGAAAGCTCCGAGTCCGGCGTGCAACTGATCCCTGCTGTCACGGCGCCGATTCTCCGCGCGGCGGCGACCGCACCCAGCACATATGGGGTGCGGCCACTGGCCGCGATCCCCACAAGCACGTCTTTCGCGCTGAAGCCGCGATCCTTAAGGTCGCGCGCGCCTCGCTCCGGATCGTCCTCAATCCCCTCGGCCGAATGGGCGAGCGCCCGCTCGCCGCCGGCGATGATGCCCTGCACCGTTCCCGGCGATACGTTGAACGTCGGTGGGCATTCGGAGGCGTCCAGCACACCGAGCCGTCCGCTCGTGCCTGCGCCGATGTAGAACAACCGCCCGCCCTGCTTGATCGCCGCTACGGCCGCATCCACCAGGCGGGCGACGTTAGGAATTTGGGAAGTCACCGAGGCGGCGACCTTCATATCCTCGGCGTTGAAGATCTGAAGTATTCCTTCGGTGGAGAGGGCGTCAATTCCTTCGGATTCGGGATTCGGCTGTTCGGTCAGGAGTTTACCGAGCATGGCCCTACACTGCGCCTGCCTTCTTCATCACCACAAGTGTGGTCTGCAGACCGAGGCGCGCCCCGTCCTCGGGGGCCGTGTCCTTCTTCAGTCGGCCAAGCACTTCTGGACTCACGCCGTACTTGTAACCCACCTTCTTCAGAGCTTGGAAGAAGCCGGCCAGGTCGATGACACCTTCTCCCGGCATCAGCCGCTGGTTGTCGCGTATCTGATCCGGGGGCAGCTTCGGCGCGTCGGACACATGCACGTGTACGATCCGCTCGGCCCCTGCGTCCTCGATGTCGCGGGTCGTAGCGCCCGCATGATGCCAATGCCACGCATCGAGCAGCAACCCCACGGTCGGTCCGCACTCCTTGCAGAAATCGAGCATCTCGTCCATTCGCCAGATAAACTCGTGCGGATGCAGTTTCCGGAGATGCATCGGGCTCACGAACTCAAGGCCCAGGCGCATTCGCGAGGGCGCCAGGATCGCTGCGACCGCCTGAAATCGGTCTTTGTAAATCTTGCGCAGCTCCGCCTTCGGAGTGTCGCTCGAAGGCAGAATCCAAGTCAGCAGCCCCGGCGCTCCGATGGAGGCTGAGAACTTCACTGTCGGCTCGAGCTTCTTGAGGTCCGCCTGGAACGTTGCTTCGTCTTTTCGGAACTCAACCAGCAGGTCGGTCGCCGCGGGCTTGAGTTTGAGCGTCTTCAGAAGTGCGCGGGTCGAATCCAGTCCCTCACTCATCGCCCGGCTGAGATAGATTTCCGTTCCGGGATAACCCAGCCGGGCGGCCATGTGAGCGAACTCCGGCCAGCCCACCTTCGCACCTGCGAGCAGCGAACCGTTCAAACAGACGTACACCGCATCCTCCTAATAGTTCTTTTCTTTCTCTACCCGCGGTCGGTCGGCACGGCTCATCGACTTGACGCCTGCCAGGGACATGTCCGCTTTCACCAACGCATCCGTACCCGCCATCACCTTCGCGACCGCTCTCCCGATGTCCTCGACATCGGCCTCGTCGCCAAGCAGCAGGAATTGCGGAAGCCACACCGATTCCTCGTAGGCCGCCCGCTCCGCTACCGGGCAGCGGAAGGCACGGTAGTTGACTGGCTCCTCACGGTCGATCCGAAGCTGCGGGAAGTCCTCCGGCTTCGCACCGAAGAGGTCGCTGCGATAGACCGGCTCATAGAACCGTCCGTCGCTCGGAATGCCCTCAGCATCCAGCGCCGCGACGAACAGGTCGCGAGAGACGCGCCGATCCGCCGGCCGATATTGGAAATCGTAGTTGTAGATGGCCTCGCGCGTCAGCGCGGGCTGGGCAGGCAACGGACGGACACCGTCGATTCCAGCCAGCATTTTGGTCAGCAGCGTGGCGTGCCTCGACCGCTTTGCGGCAAGCTCTTCCAGCCGCTCCAGTTGTCCAAGCAATACCGCTGCCTGGAACTCCGTGATCCGGTAGTTCGATCCGACGATCCGCTTCTTGAACTGGTCCGTGACGCTCGCCCGGCCGCAGTTGACCAGCGACTGCACCAGCTCGAAGCAATCCAGCCGTGAGGTAATGACAATCCCGCCCTCGCCCGAGGTCATCAGCTTGCTGGACTGGAGGCTGAAACAGCCGATGTCGCCCATTGACCCAGCGCCCCTGCCCTTGTACTGTCCGCCGTGCACGTGGGCGCAATCCTCGATCACGATCAGATCGCGCTCCTCGGCGAGCTTCAGCAGCGGGTCCATTTCGGCAAATCGCATGGCGAGGTGTACTGGCAGTAGCGCTTTTGTGCGTGGCGTCAGCGCTTGCCGGGCCGCCTCGACGTCCATGCAATACGTATCGGGATCGACGTCCACGAAGATCGGGATCGCGCCGGCGTCTAGCACCGCCGTGGCAGTACCGTCCCAGGTGTAGGCCGGGACGATCACTTCGTCGCCGAAGCCGACGCCTGCAGCCTTCAGCGCTGCCAGTATGGCAATCGTCCCGTTGGCAAGGCAGCAGCCGTACCGCGCCCCATGATGGGAGGCGAATTTCCGCGCAAACTCATCCGCAAGCAGGTTTGGAAACGGGTAACCACCCCAGTTGCGGCTCTCGAGCACAGCTACCAACCGCTCTCGGTCGCGGCCGTCGTATTGGGGCCATGCCGGAAAGGGCTTGTTTCGAACGGGCTTGCCGCCGAGGATCGCCAAGTCGCTCATCTGAACTAGTATCCTATAGGGAACTTCCCGGCGATACCGCTTTCGGCTTATGGACCGGGCGGTCTCAAGGAGAGCGATGGGCACTCCCGTGGCGTTGGGACGGCAGGTCTGTGGAAGTGCGTTGATACCCCCGGGCGCGGCGTGAACCGGCGCCCGGGGCGGAAGGAATCCCGGATGGGCCTCAAGCGTTGAATGAACTGCCGCAGCCGCATGTCGACTTCACGTTCGGGTTATCGAACTTAAACCCTGACCCTTCAAGGGTTTCCACGTAGTCGACTTTGGCGCCATCAAGATAGAGCATGCTCGCTTGGTCAACGAAGACTTTGAGGCCGTCAAATTCGTAAGTTTTGTCGAGGAGGCCCGGGCTGTTCTCGAAAGCCATGGAGTAGCTGAAACCGGAGCAACCCCCACCCACTACTGCGATTCGAAGACCAGCCGGCTTGGGCTCCTGCATGTCCAGGATTTCCTTCACCTTGCCGACGGCCGTCTCGGTAATCTGAATCATATGTAATCTCCCTCTATCAGGACTCCTACCCCTCCCATTCTACAGGTTGAGGCGGTAGCCCGCCAATCTACCCCGTCACTGCCACTTTATATCGATGTGGCTCCCAGGCGCAGGTTTCGCGAATCTGGTATGTTGTTCGAGGAGCCGTCGGGGGAGAAACGGCGCCGGGTCTTCGGAAAGGGAGATCGAGGCGCCGCAAGACGCTGAAACCGCTCGGTTGTCTGCCGCGTCGTAACAACTGTATGAGCGGGATCAGCGGTGCACTCCCATTACCGTTGGCGGGCGGACGAGAGCGCGCAAAGGGCAAGGTGGACTACCGCAATACCGAGGAGGGCCTTCTTGTACGCCGGGTGCAAAAAGGCGACGAGATGGCCTTCCGGGACGTCGTGGAACGATACCAATCGAAGGTGTTCTCCATCATCTACGGTATTTTGCGGAATCACAACGATGCGGAGGACATCGCCCAGCAGGTGTTCTCCAAAGTCTATTTCTCGATCCGGAATTTCGATTTCCGCAGTTCCCTGCTCACATGGATTTACAAGATCACAGTGAACGAGTGTTACGACTATCTTCGGAAGAAGAGGGTCCGGAAGCTCGTTTACGAGAGCGATTTCAGTGAAGAGGACACCGCTCGCCTGCATAGCTCTGCGGCGGTGAAAGACGCAAGTCCCTCGTTTGATACAAGCCTTGCGCAGCGCGACTACGTGTGGAAACTGCTCGAGAAAGTCTCCGAAGAAGACCGCAGGCTTATGCTTTTGAAAGAGGTCGAGGGACATTCGGTTGAAGAGTTGGCTGCGATGACGGGCATGAATGAGAATACAATCAAGGTGAAGCTCTTTCGTGCCCGTCAGAAGCTGCTGAAGGTTGCCCAGCGACTGGCCCGTTCCACGGGCACGGCGACGGCATGACTTGAGGAACGCGGACGGAAGTGTATAATCCGCACAATATGGTGGAAACGCTCTCCGGCAGAACGGACAAAAGATCCGAAATGGAGACCGGGGAGGCGGATTTCGCAGGCTTTGAGGGAAGAAGTGATGCATTATCCCATTCGGGAAAAGCTTGAGGAATACCTGCGAGGCGAAGCTGGTCCCGGCGAGCTTCGGGAGTTCCACTCGCACATGGAAACGTGCAGGGAGTGCCGTGACAGTGTGACCGGAATGCGGGATCAGGCTCGGCTGTTGCAATGCCTGCGGGCGTCCGATGCGGTGGAGCCACTCCCCGGTTTCTACGCGCGGGTGATGGGGCGCATCGAGTCGCAGCGCGCCAATTCAATATGGAGCTTTCTCCTGGAGCCCGTTTTCAGCCGGAGCCTGGTTGTAGCATCCGTGCTTCTGGTGCTTCTGCTTGGAGGCTATGTCGCTTCGGGTGAGTTTGACAGGCCGCTCAACCCTTCCAGCCCTGAAGTCATTCTGGCTGCCGAACCGAATCCCTCGGAGATGGTTGGCCTCAACCCGCAACGCGACCGCAACACGGTCCTGCTGACGCTGGCCACATACCGGGATTAAGGTCAAATGTCCTGGGAAAACTGCTCATCCTGGCGGAATCCACGGGTTCTCCTGAGTTTGACTCTGATCTTCCTCTGTGGTGTCGTCGGCGGCGCCATGGTCATGCGGTTTGCGGTTCACGGCATCGTTGATAAGGCTGAGACGGGCTTGCCGGGTGGCGAAAAGGCGATCGCGCTGGAGCGCATGACCAAAGAACTCGACCTCAGTGCCGACCAGCGGCGGGAACTCGAGACGGTCCTTGACGATTTCGTCATGTACGTGCAAACACTCCAGGCGCAGATGGACGAAGTTCGCGCCAACGGAAAACAACGGATCCTCCGTATCCTGAACGACCAACAGAAGCAGAAGTTCGAAAAGATCCTGGTCGACGTACAGGCGCGGCAGACCGCGCGGGTTCCTTGACGGTTCGCGTTGATTCGTAGGGCTTCCTTTACTTCCGTTAGGTCTACAATACGGGTGAGGCCATGTCCGTGGCGGCCACCCACGATTCGCCGTACAGTGGTTCCTGGTACCCGGCTGACCGGATCGAACTCGATGAGCTGATTGACCGCTTGTGGAAGTCGTCCGGGCAGCGAACGGGTGCATACCTGCTCGAAAATCCTCTCGGATTCGTCGTGCCGCACGCGGGCCTCGTGTACTCCGGAACGGTAGCGGCGTCCGCCTACCGTCACATCGAAAGATGCCGCCCCAAGCGTATCGTGCTACTCGGGTTTGCCCATCGCGGCTGTCCACCGGGGCTGTGGATTCCCGATGTCACCTCTGTCCGGACGCCGCTTGGAGAAGTCCGGATCGACGCGGAGGCCGTCGCAGACCTCACGGTCGGGGGTGAATTCCAGATTCTGCCTGAGGCACGGCTCTGCGACCATTCCATCGAAATCCAGTTGCCGCTCATCCAAAGGGCGGCGCCAGACTCGAGTGTTGTGCCTGTCTATGTCGGCCAGTTGAGCGACCAAGCTCGCCGCGAAGAGGCGAGCGCCCTCGCGCGGCGGATCCGCGCGGGCGACCTGCTGATAGCCAGCTCCGACCTGACCCATTACGGCAGCGCATTCCGATACCAACCCTTCCCGGTGGACAACCGTGTGCAGGAACGCCTGCGGGTCCTGGATTTCGGCGTATTGGATGCGGCGGCAAGCCTTCGACCGGAACTGTTTCTCAAGACCTTGCTCGAATCATCCGCCACCGTCTGCGGCTATGAGCCGGTTTCCCTGCTGCTGTCCGCGATGCGGGCGAGCGAAGAGCAGGGAGAGGTCTTCCAGCAGGTCATCGACTACCAAACCTCGGGGGAGATCACCGGCGACTTTCACCACTCGGTGAGCTATGGTGCGGCCGGTTATTTTCCGTATTCATCGTTCGAGGTAAACTCCGAGGCGCGGGAAGTGCTGCTCGATCTCGCCAGGCGGACGCTTCGGCAGTACCAGACAACCGGCCGGCGGCCCGTTTCCGTGGCACCCGGGCAAGATCACGCCGTTCTTGAGAAGAGGTCGGCAGCGTTCGTGACGCTTCACCGGGGCGGTCAGTTGCGCGGGTGTATCGGGCGCAACACGAGCGACGCGCCCCTCAGAGAGGTGATTCCGGAGCTGACGATGGCAGCGGCACTGGACGACACGCGTTTCGGACGCGTCACCCCGGACGAGACTGGCATCGACATCGAGATCTCACTACTGACACCAATGAAGCGAATCGTGGACCGCTCTGACTTCCGGGTAAACGCGCACGGTGTGTTACTGCAATCCGGTTACCGGCACGGTCTGCTGCTTCCTCAGGTGGCCACCGAACGGAATTGGGGCGCCGAACAGTTCTTTCTCGCACTGGCACGCAAAGCGGGATTTGACCCGGGTGTGTACGACGATCCAGCCACCAAGCTGCATGTTTTCCGCGCGCAGATCATCCACTAATTCGGCCTCCCGTATACTGAGCTGGTGATGCTCCTTCTGACCGGTCCTACCGGCTCTGGAAAGACGCGCCATGTGCTTGAGCGTGTCCGGGAGGCGCTCGCCTCCCGGCGCACGGATTTTCGTCTGCTCGTGCCCACCGCGACGATGGCGGAGCACATCCGAAACGAGCTTGCGCGGGAGGGCTTTGTACCGCGCCGCTCGTTGATCGGGACTCTTTCCGGATTTGTCGAGCAATTGGCCGGGGACACCCCACAAGTAACTGGAGGGCAGCTCAACCTGATTGTGGAGGAGGTTCTGGCGTCGATTTCCCCGAACGAGTTCCGCGAGGTTGCTTCGCTCCCAGGTTTCCGCACGGCCCTCGCTGGTCTGATCGACGAACTGACCTCAGCCGGGTGTGACTCCGTGCAAGTTCGTGCTGCCGTCGTCCGACGGCTGCCAGGCCGGACTTTGGCGGCCGCTTTTGGCGACGTCTTCGAGGAAGCGGAGCGGAGCTGGCGGCGGCGTGGGGCGGCTGCCCGGGGCGAGCGTCTGCGGTTCGCGGCGAGCCGCATCCGGGAGCAAGGGCTACCCGGCGTCCGCGCCGTCTACATGGATGGTTTTTTCACACTGTCCCAGCCGGAGATCGAATTGGTCGAGGCTCTCCGCGCGCACGCCGATCTCACCGTGACACTGCCGCGTTGGGAGGGTTCACAACAGGCTCGGGCCCGGCTGCTCGGGATGGGCTTCGTCGAGGAGGAGCACACCCGGGCCCGACAGCAGCCCCGCATTGTTCTGCTTGCTGCCCGGACCACGGAGGAGGAGCTCGGAGAGATCGCGCGGCGCATTCTGGCCGAGGCATCGGCCGGCCGGCCGTTTCGGGAAATGGGCGTCGTTGTGAGGAGCCGCGAGCCCTATGTACCTGCGCTCCGTGCCGTTCTCGAACGGTTCGGAATCCCGGCGCGTTTCTACTTCGCCGAGCCGCCGGTGGCCTACTCGCCGGTGCGTTATCTGGCGGGCGCGGTGGACGCGATGCTGGGTGGTTGGGACCACGAAGAGACGCTCGGGGTGCTCCGGATGACCTCCTCCGCCGCGGGTCGCTGTTCGGACATGGACCGGTTTGACTTCGAGGTGCGGAAAAACCTGCCCGGACGCGGGCTGGCGCCGCTCCGGCTTCTTGCTCGGCACCCAGCGATTCGCACCCTGATCGACTCCCTGGCGCCGCTCGATGCATGGCGGGAAGGTGAATGCCAGCCGGGGGAGTGGGCCACTCGGGTAAAGAATCTCAGTTCCCGGCTGTTCCGCCCGGTGGCCCCTTCGGACTCACCGTCACGATCCCTCATTACAGTCTGGCGCGGGCAGGCAGCCGCGCTTCGAGCGTGGGAGGGAGCCGCTAACGAGGCCGCCGCCGCTCTCGACGGCAAAGGCCCCGTCGCATTCGAGCCCTTCTGGCACGCGGTGAATGAAGCGCTGAGCGAGACGAACGTGCGCGTACCCGACCAGCGGCGCAACGTCGTACACGTCCTGGACGTTTATGAGGCACGGCAGTGGGAGCTTCCGGTGGTCTTCGTCTGCGGTCTCCTCGAGAGGCAATTCCCGCTGTATCACCCTCAGGACCCCGTCCTCCCGGATAATGTGCGCTCCGTCTTGCGACAAGAAGGAGTGACGCTTCGAACAGCCGCCGAGCGGGATCGCGAGGAGCGTTTTCTCTTTGACCTGGCGGTCTCTCGCGCGACATCCACGCTGGTGCTGAGTTACCCGCAATTCAACGAGAGCGGAGACGCCAATCTCAGGTCCTTCTTTCTCGACGAGATCCAGGCTACGGCGGTTCAGGAACAGAGCCGCCCGGTACGGCTCGCCGGCGGCCCCACCAGCCGCGTGGACCGGCCGGTTGTGATCCGCGACCCCGGCCTCCTCGACCGGCTGGTCGAGAAGCACGCATCGACAAGCTCGTCCGCCGTCGAGGGGTTTCTCCAGTGCCCATTCCTCTTTTTTGCGCGGAACACTCTGGGCCTCGAGGGCCCGCCTCGCCACCCCTCTGAACGGTTTGACCAACTCGCGCAAGGAGACGTCATCCACTGTGTTCTCGCGCTGTGCATTGGGTCCGGTGTGCCTCTGGAGGAAGCGTTCGACGCCGAGTTGCGGTGGGTCTACAAGGAAAGAGGTATTCCCGACGGTTACCGGCGCGAAGCCATCCGACTGGAGCTGTTTCGCGATTTGCGCCGGTTCCTGACGGATCTCGAACTACCGCCTGCAAGCAAACGCCTGTACGAGCACTCCTTCCAGTTCACGCTTCGTGAAGGCGTTCGGCTGCGGGGGAGGATGGACCGCGTTGACGTCTACGAGGATGGCCTCGCCCTGGTTGTCGATTACAAGTACAGCCATGCCCAAAAGGTGCGTGACCGCCGCAAAGGAACGGAACAGGGTCGATTCGTACAGGCGGGGTTGTATCTGTTGGCTGTCAAGCAGGTGCTCGGCCACGAACCGGCCGGAATGCTATTTGCCGGACTGCGGCGGGAGACGAGTCTTGAAGGCTGGCATCTTCCTCTTCCAGGCCTCGAGGCCGGCGCAGATTGTACGTCGGAGGTACTGGCCGAACTGTCGGCGACTGCGTCCGGGCAGGTCGCCGGAGTGCTGGACGCCGTACACGGTGGGCGGATCGCCCCATCTCCTGCCGACGAACGCCTCTGCGAGTACTGCGAGTTCGTCGACATCTGCAGGGTAGAGAGCGCCACGGGCGCGACGGCCGCGGGAGGGTTCGAGGAATGACACTCTCGCCAAAGCAGAAGGCGGCCGTCGAACGCAGTGGACAGGATGTCTGCGTCGTCGCGGGACCTGGCTCCGGCAAGACCCGTGTGCTGGTGGAGCGGTTTTGCTGGCTGGTGTCCGCGCGTGGCGTATCACCGCTCCGCGTTCTTGCCATAACGTTCACCGAAAAGGCCGCAACAGAGATCAAGCAGCGCCTGGTCAACGCCTTCTCCGGCGATGCGAAAGTCCGTGAGCAGATCGAGCGCACGTACGTTTCAACCATCCATGGTTTTTGCGCACGGCTGCTCCGCGAGAACTCGGTGGCCGCGGGACTCGATCCCAGATTCATAGTGATGGACGCACCGGCGAGCGCGGCCGAACTCGACCATGCGGCCGATGCGGCACTCGAACGGCTCTACACCGAGCGGCCGTCCGAGTTTCGCGGGCTGCTGGACGCGAGCTACTTCTCGACAGACCTCGCAAGTTGCCTGATCCACGTCTATCATGCGCAACGAGTTGCCGGCGTCCCGCTCGCGCGCGGAAGGGATGCATCGCCCCCTGCAGAGAGCCTCTCCGGCATTGTCCAGGAGTTGTACGACCTGCTCTCGAGGGTTCCGCCGCCAAAGACAACACCACAGATAGGCAGAATTACCTCGATCAAGGGCTGGTTGGAGCGCGCCGGAACGTTGGAACGGAAACCCTTGGGTGCGGAACACTTCCGCCTGCTTAAAGATTTCAAGTGCGACCTTAACACGTTCAAGCCAGGTCCCGATCGCGAAGCCGCCCGCGATTTACGGAAGAGACGGATTCCCCGACTTCAAGCATTGCTGGCAACGGAATACTACGAGCGGTTCCGCGCGTTGCTGGTGGAGGCAATCGAGCGGATCGACGAGGCCTACAGGTCGCGAAAGCGGGAACTGAGCGCGCTCGATTTTTCCGATCTGGAGGAGCACACGATCAGGCTGCTCGAAGGAAATCCCGAGGTGCGCGATTCCCTCCGGAAGAGCTTCGACTACATTCTGATGGACGAGCTTCAGGACACGAATCCGCTCCAATGGAAGATCGTGAACCTGATCCGGTCACCGGAACGGTTCTTTGCTGTCGGTGACATCAACCAGTCCATTTACGGATTCCGGCAAGCCGCGCCGGAAGCGTTCCGGGAGTACCGGAAAGGCATCGAGAGCGCAAGATGGAAAGTCGACGATCTCGACGAGAATTACCGCAGCCGTCAGGCGATCCTTTCGGCGGCGGAATGCGTCCTGGCGGGCGCTCCGGGTATCGAGCTGCGCGAATTGAAGGCGAAGCGGCAATTCTGCCGGAAAACCGAACCGTCGGTGGAGGTGATCGTAGCTTGTGCCGCGAAACCGGCGGATCCGGCGGACGTCGAGGCCCGCTGGATCGCACGGCGCATCCGCGAGCTCGAAGGGAAACTGAAAATCGGATCTCTCACCGATCCCCGCGCGGCCCGTTTTCGCGATTTTGCGATTCTTGTGCGCGCGAACACCGCCCTCCCGCCGATTGAGCGCGCCTTTAAGGAATTTGATGTTCCCTATCTGACGACAGGTGGGCAAACCTTTTATGAGGCCCGCGAAGTGCGGGATCTGGTTCTGCTTCTCCGCACGATCGACAATCCACGGGACGAGATCGCGCTGGCAGGCGTTCTGCGATCTCCCCTGGGAGGTGTCGCCGACGAGACACTGTTGCGGATGAAATCGCACGACAGGCTCGGCACTGTGCTGCGGCGGCTCGATCATCTGGACCTTTCCTCGTTCGACGCCGGGGACCTCGAGCGGCTCCGGGGATTCCGCGATCTGTTGAACCGGCTTCGGAGCGTACGCGACGACGTTCCGCCCGATCGCCTGCTGCTTGACGCCATCGACGGCTCGGGATACGGAAGTCAACTGGATGGGCGCGCCCGGGCCAATGTGGATAAGCTGCTCGCGCTGGTTTGTGACTGGCACTGTGCGCAGCCGCGTCCGGTGAACGAACTCGTCGAGGATCTCGAATGGATTCGCGAGGCGGCAACAGAGGCCGACGCGCCGCCGGACGACTCCTCGAATGCCGTGCGGGTGATGTCCATCCATCAGGCGAAGGGGCTGGAGTTCCCGGTTGTCTTGCTCGCGGCGCTCCATCGCCATACGAACGACACCCAGCCTTCACTGTGCCTTGCGCCGGAAGGCCGACTCGGAGTCCGGTGGCGGAATCCGGCGGGAAGCGGCTATGTGGACGACGTCTTCCATGTGGAGTCCATGGCCCTGACCGACGCCCGTGAGCGTGAGGAGGAGGACCGCCTGCTGTACGTCGCCATGACTCGGGCGGAGGAGCACCTTGTACTCTCGTTCGCGAGGACTGACCGGCCCGGCGCGAGGGCGGAGAGGGTCGCTGGAGCGTTCGGCATCGATCTCCAACAGACCGACGCAGGGCCGCGGGTTTTTGCCCCCGTAGGCGCCCATTTCGAGGTGCGGTTGTTTCGCGCAGCCGGCCCACCTGAGGCGGTGGAAATGCGTGAGGGAGACTTCTCGTTGCCGGTGGAAGAACTCCTCGTACCTCATGGCGCGGCGTCCAGCCAGCACGATTCCTCCGCTTCGGTGACGGCGATTCTTGCCTTCGAACAATGCCCACGCCGCTATTTTCTCGACCGCTACCTAGGATGGAGCGGCGTCTCCCAGCCGGCCGCCGCTGAAGAATACGAGAGTCAGTCCGCACGCGAGGAGTTGGACGAACCCGACGCAGCCGAGTTCGGGCTTCAGGTGCACGCTCTGCTTGCGGGCGCCGCCATAGAGTCTCCGGACGCGGAGGCTGTGGAACTGAAGGCTCGTTTCGATGCGAGCGCCCTTGGACGCCGGGTCCGTCGCGCGGACAGGATCGAACGGGAGTTCGATTTCCTCCTTGCCGTAGACGACATCGTGCTGCACGGCCAGATCGACCTCTGGTTCGAGGAAAACGGCCGGCTTGTGCTCGTGGACTACAAAACCAACGACATTCGGGATGAGGATGCCCACTCTCGGGCCGATGACTACTCGTTGCAACTGCGCCTCTACGCGCTTGCCCTCGAACGGGTGTGCGGGCGACTGCCTGACGAAGCGTACATCTGCTTCCTCAGGCCGGGCAGGTCAGTCTCTGTGGATCTCTCCGAAGCGGCCCTCGCCTCTGCACGCGGAAGCGTGGGGAGGTTTCGCGAGGCGCAAAACAAACTCAGTTTCCCGTTACGCGAAAGCCCGCAGTGCCGAGCGTGTCCGTTCTACCGCGGTTTATGTCCCGCCGGACGCGGACAGGCTGCTAAGGATGCGGACCCGCCATCTTCTTTTCAAGAGCGTTCATGAGGCGGCGGTGCAGATCCTCAGCCAGGGGCTGAGGGTCCATGCCCTTGTAAATCTGGATGGTCCGCTTGGTGGTATCCACCATCACCCAGCAGTTCGGGCACTCCGTAACGTGCGCCTCGAGTTGCTGGCGCATCTCCTCCTGGATGGTACCGTCGAGGTACTCGGAGAGTTCGTCCATGAAGGCCTTACAAGTAAGCAAAGACGTCGTCTCCTTTCCGCTTGAAAAATCGCGTGAGCCGGTCCCTAAGCTGCAACCGCGCGCGCAGAAGCCGGCTCTTGACGGCGGGAATGGATATGTTCAGCACGCCGGCCGTCTCTTCCGTGGAAAGCTCATCGATATCGCGGAGCACGAACACGGTACGAAAGATCGGCGGCAGGGCGTCGATCGCCTCGTCGAGAATCCTGCGCAACTCCTCTCTCGAATACCGTTCCTCGGGATTGTCTTCCCAGACCGCGATCTCTCGCGCTACAGTCTCTTCTCCAGTGTCGATGCCCTCGTCCAGAGACACCGTCCGTGCCGTCCTGCGCTTGCGGAGCTTCATCAGCGACTCGTTTACCGCAATTCGCACAAGCCACGTGTAGAACTTTGACTGCCGCTGGAACTCGGGCAGGTGTCCGTAAGCCTTCAGGAACGTCTCCTGAAGAACGTCTTCCGCGTCTTCCTGGCTCTGTGTGATGTGCTTCGCAAGCCTGAAAATCTTACGCTCGTACTGGTTGACGAGTTCTGTGAAGGCACGCGCATCACCGCCCTGGGCCCGTTCTACCAGGTTCGATTCGTCAAACGTAATGGCTTGCGTGGAAGGCTGGCCCATCACGGACCCGTGTTCTCCTCCTTCAATCTTAGCGCGGAAGCCGGCCGCGGCGCTGCCGCAGCGCGACGGACGAAAGTGGAGCCTGTGTTACGCTGAAAATTCAGCCCTTATGAGCACCATCAGTGTCACTCTGCCGGATGGCAGCCGGCAAGAGCATCCGGCGGGTGTCCGTCCCATCGATATCGCCAGAAAGATCGGATCGCGCCTCGCCGACGAGGCCGTCGTCGCGCGCGTTAATGGGAGCCTGTACGACCTGACGCGCCCCCTTGAATCGGATGTAACACTCGAAATCCTGACGACGAAGAACCCGGAAGCCCTCGAAGTCTACCGCCACTCCACCGCTCATTTGATGGCTGCCGCCGTGCTCGAACTGTATCCAAGTACGAAGCTCGGGATCGGGCCGCCGATCGACAACGGTTTCTACTACGACTTCCTGCGCAACGAGCCGTTCACGCCGGAAGACCTCGAGAAAATCGAGGCCAAGATGTGGGAGCTTCAGGGGAAGGACCTGCCCTACGAGCGCAAGCTCACGCCCAAGGCAGAAGGCCTGAAGAAGTACGCCGAAATGGGCGAGCAGATGAAGTGCGAGCTGATCGAGGAACGCGCCGACGACATGTTCTCCGAATACACCCTGGGCCCGCATTTCATCGACTTCTGCCGCGGCCCGCACCTTCCTTCCACCTCGCGGATCAAGGCGTTCAAGCTGCTCTCCGTCGCCGGCGCGTACTGGCGTGGCGACGAGCATAGCCACCAGATGCAGCGCATCTACGGGACGGCTTTCTTTACCCGGAAGGAACTCGAGGCCTACCTGCGTCAGCTTGAGGAGGCCAAGAAGCGTGATCACCGGAAGCTCGGCAGGGAACTCGACCTGTTCAGCATCCAGGAACTGGCCGGTCCGGGGCTTGCGTTCTTCCACCCCAAAGGCGGAGTCGTCCGCAAGCTCATCGAGGACTGGATGCGCGACCAGTATGTCGCCCGCGGATATTCGCTCGTCTACACTCCCCACGTGGCCCGTGCAGACCTCTGGAAGACGTCCGGCCACTACAACTTCTACGCCGAGAACATGTTCGCCCGGATGGAGTTGGACGACGCCGAGTATCAGCTCAGGCCCATGAACTGTCCGTTCCACATCCTCATCTACCAGGACAGGATGCGAAGCTACCGGGACCTGCCAGTCCGCCTGGGCGAGCTCGGCACCGTCTACCGGTACGAACGCTCCGGCGTCATGCACGGGCTGTTGCGTGTCCGCGGCTTCACGCAGGATGACGCTCACATCTTCTGCGCGCCCGAGCAGATCGAAGATGAGATTGTGAACTGCCTTCAGTTCGCGGTGGACGTGCTGAGCACCTTCGGTTTCGACTCGTACGAAGCGGAGTTGTCAACCTGGGACGGCGGCAAGAGCGGGAAGTACGACGGCTCGCCGGATCAGTGGCAGCTCGCAGAGAGCGCACTCCACAAGGCGACGGACCGCCTGAGCATGAAGGTAAAAGTGATACCCGATGAGGCGGCCTTCTACGGCCCGAAGATCGACGTCAAGCTTGTCGACGCCATCGGCCGGCTTTGGCAGCTTTCCACGGTACAGTTCGACTTCACGCTGCCGAGACGCTTCGGCCTCGAGTACATCGCCGAGGACGGTAAGGCACACCAGCCGCTGATGGTGCACCGCGCCCTGTACGGCTCGGTGGAGCGGTTCTTCGGGATTCTACTCGAACACTATGCCGGTGCCTTCCCGGTGTGGTTGGCGCCGGTGCAGGCGGCGGTGTTGCCGATCACCGACCGGCATGTCGACTACGCCAAGCAGGTCGCCGAACGTCTCAAGGCCGCCGGTGTCCGCGCGCACCTCGACGACCGTAACGAAAAGGTCAACCTCAAAATCCGTGAGGCGCAATTGCAGAAGGTGCCTTACATGCTGGTGGTGGGCGACCGCGAAGCGCAGAACGGAACGGTCTCGGTGCGGAACCGGAAGCACGGCGATCAGGGAGCCAAACCCGTCGAGGAGTTCCTTGCGGCGATCAGATCACTGATCGAGACCAAGTCCGTTTCCGAGTAGCGGTCCCCAGCGGGCTGCCTGTCGTCAGGTACTTCTCGACCTTCGCCAACGCGGTGTCGATGGGAAGTGTGCTATCCACCGTCACACCCTCGCTGAAAAACGGGTAACCGGACACAAGTTCGATCACGCGCTCGGGCGTCAGATCGATGCCCGGATGGTTCCCCCAACGCTGTTGCGCCCGCTCGACTGCGATCTCGGGAGGAACCGTGCATTCAATCAGGTAGAGCGCCGCTCCGGCCCGCCCGGCGGCCTCTTCAAGGTCGGATCGGTCCTCCGCGCGGCCATAGCACGCGTTCACAATGACAGTCGCGCCGGATGTCGCCAGCAACTCCGCTCCAAGGTGCATGGCTCGGTACGCGACAGCCCGGTCCTGGCGCGTATGCGCCGAGTCCGGCAGCAGGCGGACACGGACCGCATCCATTTCGAGATGTACAATCCCCCGCCGCGAGGCCAGCAGATCGCCGAGAGTCGACTTGCCGGAACACGGCGGTCCGGAAACGACGATGATCATTCCTCGGTCGGAGTGAATCGTAGTGTCTCCTTTGCCTCAATGTTGCGGAACTGCATACGGAAACTCCGACCCTCGAGGTACGACTTCCATTGGTCGCGGTAATGCCGCGAGAGCACTTGTCCGGACTGGCCGAAAGGAATGTTCAGGACGGAGCGGTCGAGATCCGAGAAGTCGACAACCATCCTCATTGACGGGCCGACTCGCGGCACGAAGCGGACCTGTTTCACCGTCGTCGGTGCGCCTCCGAATGGAACCGGTCCGAAGTTGAAGTACTTCCCAGCAAGCGGAAGTTGCCCGGCAATGGGATGGTTGATACCCAGCTGGTTGTAACGCCCGTAGTCCCATTTCGTCACATCGCGGCCTTGTGTACGCTGCCCTTCCGCGATCGCGTTTGCCAGGTTGCTGACAAGAAGCTTGTCCCAATCGCCGGCCCATTCCGGCGGGCGTGTGCGAAGCAACCGTTCAACGACGGCCCGCGACATCTCGTAGGAATAGACGACCCCTTTGCCCGGAGAAGCGCGCTCGGCGAGGGCCCTGCACACATGCTGGCTCGCGAGTTCGGCGATCAACGCCGCCGCCGAACCGTTCCGCATCTGGCCGTCGAAATCTCGAAGTAGCTTCGCCGCCTCATCGACCGGAGCGCCTTTCGCGCCGCGACGGCCACATGCCGCGGCGATCTCGCGGGCGAGGTAGTGATGAAACGCCGAGTACTCGTCCGTCTGGAGCCGCAGCGTATCCTCCGTCGACCATCCTTTCCGGGATGACAGCCGCGCACGAATCTGGTTCGCGCGGTAGGGAGACGAAAAATTCCCGCCGACTCGGTAGGGGTAATCTTCCGGGAACGGATTCTGATTCGCGCTGATGATGATACCCGAAGCCGGGTTGAAGACGGACGGAAGCTGCTCAAACGGAATGAACCCCCGCCATTCGAACTCACCGAAGCTGCCATCCACCGGGACATCGCCGGAGTAGTTCGCACGAATCGGGAACCGGCCGGCTGCTTGGTAGCCGATGTTGCCGTCGAGATCGGCATACACGAAGTTGGAGCCGGGGGCTGGAAGACGCGCCAGGGCGGCTCGGAATTCGCCCCAGTTGCAGGCGCGGTCGAGGTCGAGGATCGGATATTGAAACCCACCCGATTCGGCTGGCGCCCAACGCACCGAAAGATAACGGCCGCCTTGCGACAGAAAGATCGGTCCGTTCCGGGTGACCCAGGTTACCAGTTGCTCCGGTCTTCCGTCCCTCACCCGGATGACCTCACGCTCGGGACGGGCAGTCTCGACCTGGCCACGATAAACGTAGCTTCCGCCGGCAGGATCGAACTTTTCGACATAGAGGTCCTGCACGTCAAACTGCAAGTTCGTGACCGACCAGGCGATGCGCTCGTTGTGGCCGATGATGACCCCGGGCAGCCCGGGAAGCGACACTCCGGAAACGTTGAGTCCCGGCGCCTTCAGGTGCACCATGTACCAAGTTCCCGGCACCGAGTACTCGAGGTGCGGGTCGCCGGCAAGCAGTGCCTTCCCTGTGGCGGTGCGTGATCCCGCGATCGCCCATGCATTGGAGCCGGGTTGGAACTCCGAGCCGCTGCGCACGGGAAAAAGTGCTTCGACCTTTTGACGGTCTCCGCCGGCAAGCAGGTTCTCCTTGCGTAACTCGATCTTCCACATTGATGAGAGCATGCTCTCCATTTGCAGCGCGGACAGAATCGTATCGACCACGCTCCACGGGCGCGGCTCGTACCGCAGCAGCGTAAACTCGATGGGAAGCTGTCTGCGGTGCGTTTCGATGAAGAAGTTCACGCCGCCGGCGTAAGCGGCCAACGCCGTACGATCGTTCTGAGTGATGGCCTTGTAGTGCTCCTCAGCGACACGGCGCACCCGCATCTGCCGGGCTTCGCGGTCGGAATTCAGCGCACCCGGTCCGACAATCTCGGCCAGTTCGCCGGCCGCGAGGCGGCGAATCGCATCCATTTGCCAGAGGCGGTCTTGCGCCGTCACGAACCCTTGAAGGAACAGAGCGTCCTGCTCGGAGGCTGCGGATATGTGAGGCACGCCCAGAGCGTCTCGTGTGACCGTCGCCTGGGCCTCGATGGGCGCTGTAAGCGAGCCGGAGGTCACCGGTAGCGGCCGCCAGACGAACCAATACACACCGATGAGCGCGGCGGCCAGCGCAACCGCAATGGCCAAGTTTATATACTTGAGAATCCGATGGCTGGCCACTCCGCAATTGTACTGAAAAGCGTCCAGCCCGCCGCCCGGTGACCTCAATGGAAGAAGTTTATTACGGTTACCGTTTTCTTGTGCTGGCGCTCATCATCGGCGCGAATGCCTTTTTTGCCGGCTCCGAGGTCGCGCTGCTTTCCGTTCGTCCTTCGCGGCTGAGAGAACTCGCTGAGGAGGGCAGCGTCGGAGCGCAGGCAGCGCTCAGAGTGCTGGCCAACCCTGAGCGGCTGCTATCGGTGGTCCAGGTCGGCGTGACGCTTGCGAGCCTGGGCCTTGGATGGGCGGGCGAGGACACGCTCTTTCGCTTTATTAGTGGCGTGTTTCATCCGGTGCTCACTCCGGCGACCGAGAAGATCCTCCACGCAGTGAGCTTTTTCCTGGCCTTCCTGGTGATGGCCTTCTTCCATGTCGTGGTCGGCGAAGTCGTACCCAAAAATCTTGCGATAGAGAAAGCTGACCGGCTTGCCATCCTAGTTGCTCCGGCGCTGCTGTTGTTCTACAGAGTCTCGGAGCCTTTCGTTTATGTGATCGAGCGCTCCGCCGCAGTTCTTTCCAGGATGTTGGGACTGCGGGGCGAGCCGCGTGGAGGCGGGCATTCCACCGAGGAACTGAAACTGATCATCAGCGCGAGCCGTGGGGAAGGCAACCTGCCGAAGTTCGAGGAGAACGTCATCCACCGCATCCTGGACCTGCCGGACTTAGTCGTGCGCGAAATCATGGTGCCTCGCAACGATATCGTCTCGGCGCCTGTTGATTCGAGCCTCGACGAGATCCTCCGCAAGATGATCGAGCACCAGTACTCGCGCTTGCCTGTTTACGAGGACCGCCCCGAGCAGATTGTCGGGTACCTCCATCTGAAAGACGTCGCCCGCGCGAGAGAGGAGCTTCGAACCTCCGGACTGCCTCGGATGCCTTCGCCAAGGCTTCGCCTCCGGTCCCTGTTGTACAAGCCCCTGGTTGTGCCGGAGACCAAGCCGGCAAGCCAGCTCGTGGACGAATTCCGCGAGGGCCATGTTCACATCGCGATGGTCGTGGACGAGTTCGGCACGATTGTCGGTATGGTCACCTTCGAGGACGTCATCGAGCAGGTCTTCGGCAAAATCGAGGACGAGCACGACCTTCGCACCCAGCCACCCGCGTTGGAAGCGCTTGCCGCCGACGTCGAAGGCACGATCACGATCCGCGACCTGGAAATGCAGTACGGAATCGAGTTGCCTGCCGGTGCGGGCTTCGAGACCCTGGCGGGCTTTCTCCTTTATCACCTCGGCTACATTCCAAGGCCTGGCGACGTGGTCGAGTATGGTGGACGCCGTTTCACCGTACTCGAAATGGAGCGGAACCGCATCGCGCAAGTCCGGATCGAGAAGGTCGAGGGAGACACTGCCTGAAGGCCCTCAACGCCCGCCGCGGAGATACCAGCGGGCCAGGACGTCCATGGCGGGCTTACCCCACGGAGTGTGAGAGCCGTCCTCGGGTCCGCCAAAACCGTTGCTACCCACCTTCCACCAGTAAACACCATGGAACCAGGGCTTCCGGTAGAACGCCTTGAGGACGGCATCGTAGCAGCGAGCCTGCTCTTCGAGTGACAGCTTTCGGGGCGTCTCGTCCCACGGCTGACGGTTCGACCCCTCGAGACTGGCGAAGCCGGCTTCCGTGAAGATGACCGGACGGTGGTATTTCCGGTGGACCGATTCGATTTTCCCGACGACAGCGCCCGTCGAGAGGTCGTCGGGCAGCGGATAGTATTGGTTCAATCCGATGTAGTCGAGAGCGTCCCAAAACGGCAGATTCTCGAATTCCTCGCCCCAGTTGGCAGCATAGACGAGGGGACCTGCGTAAATTGTGCGAACCCGTGCGATAACCGCCCGCCAATGCTTCTCGTGACGGGTCACCCGGGAGAGTTCGACGCCGACACAAAACACGTCGGCCCGAATCCGTGAAGCGAGTGAGGCGTAGTGGCAGATGAAGGCGTCGTACTGAGTGAACCACGGCTCCAAATCGGCGGGCGAGGAGAAGTCGAGGTCACCGGGGTAGCCGCGGCGGACCCAAAGTTGCGGTTTCAGCAATACCTTGATGCCGCGTTCGTGGGCCAGGCGGGCAACCCGCACGACCGACCCGTCCTTCTCCCATATGCGATTGCCGCCAAAACGGATGACCGGGGTGTCGCGGCGAGCGAAGCCGTAAGGAATGATCGCGACCGCGTTGATACCGTACGCAGGCAGCTTCGACAGGATTGCCGCGGAGCGGTCCGAGGCGTAAACATCGGGCCATTCCGAAGTGAAGTTCACGCCGCGCTGGAAGAAGAGTCCGGGGCCGGGTGACACTCCCAGCAAGAGAAGACAGGCCGCCATGAGGGCGGCGACGGCCGCGTATCTCATGGAATTCAATAGGGGCTGATGGCTTGGAGTTCCTGGGCGCCCGCCTGGCGGAGAAGCCGTTCGACTTCCTTCTTCAGCGGCGACACGCTCTTGCCGAAGATCATCTTGTAGGCCTGGCAAAAGTAGTCGAGGTCCTCGAAATTGTGCCTGGGGCCGTGCCGGAACTTCGGACAACCGGCGTGGCAGATCGACTGGTACTCGCAGACCTGGCACTCGGGGTGGGCGATCGTCTTTTTGCTCGCGAAACTGTACCGGCGCTGGCGGCGCGCGATCTCGGGCCACGAGTCAATCAGGATATTCCCGAGCTTCCAGTCTTTCTCGACAAAGAAGTCGCAGGGGTAGATGTCCCCGTTGTACTCGACCACGACGTAGCTGTCACAGGTCTCGTGCATCGTGCAAGTGCCGGGTTTCTGGCCGGCGAGTGCTTCGGCGAGGTTGTCAAAGAAGCGGATGCGCGCTTTCCGGCGCTCGGGCCACCATAGGTCGAAAGTCTCGCAGAGAAACCGGCCGTACTGTTCCGGCGTGATCGTGAACGGCAGGCGGTTGCCGTTTCCGTCGAACTCGGCCAGCGGAATGTACTGCACGAAGTCGATTCCGAGACTGCGGAAGAACCGATAAATCTCCTTCGGCTTCTCGACATTCGCTTGGCTGAGCACGCAGAGGACATTGAAATCGACCTTCTCCTTCTGGAGCAGCTCGATTCCCTGCATGACTTTCTTCCATGTCCCGCGCCCCTGCTTGTTAAACCGGTACAGGTCGTGAACCTCTTCGGGGCCGTCGATCGAAACTCCCACGAGCCAGTTGTACGTGCGGAACAACTGGCACCAGCGCTCATCGATCAGGATGGCATTGGTCTGGATGGCGTTGCTGACGTTTTGCCCCCCGCGGCCATGCTGCTGCTGCAAATCGACCAGCTTTTCGAAAAACGGGAGTCCCGCGAGGGTCGGCTCGCCGCCCTGGAAAGCGAAGACGCTGTTCGGATAGGAATAGAACAGGTAGGTGTCGACCAGCCGTTCGAGGGTGTCCGCTGTCATGCGGCGCGCGGGAAGTTCCTTGTATGGGTCCGCCTCGCGGTCGAGATAGAAACAGTAGGCGCAGTCGAGGTTGCAGACCGCCGAAGCCGGCTTGATCAACAGCGACGTGATCCTAGGCGTCGTTCCCAGCCCCTCTCCCAGAATGGGGAAAGGCGCTCCGTTTCCCATACCGTGAGTGTAGCATCCGGTCACGGGACAGCCTCCGGTTCCACAGTCACAGCCCACCGTTCCCTGACGGTGTAGGATTGCGGGTAGCACGAGCCATGACGCCAAGAGAGTTGGTCTTCAGCGTGCGTTCCGAACTTGCGGCGAGCGCCGACCCAAAGTTCCGGGAGGGTTTGATGTGGTTCTTCAAGGAGCCCGTCGATCCCTACGGGGTACGGACGCCACAGGTGCGGCGGATCGCTGCTTCGGCGTACCGCGAGGTCAAGAAGTGGCCCGCGGCACAGCGCAACGCGTTCTGCCGGGAACTTTGGGCGAGCGGAAAGATGGAGGAAGGCGGAGTCGCCATTTGCGTCTACCAGCGATTCCGAAAGCAGTGCGCCGCCCGCGAGTTCCATCTGTTCGAGAAGTGGATCGATCGTTACGTGGGGAACTGGGCACACTGCGACGGCGTTGCGACCTGGCTGATTGCGGCGTTGATTGGGAACGAGCCGGGATTGATCCGGCTGCTATTCCCGTGGGTTGCGTCGAAGAACCGATGGAAACGGCGCGCGGCCGTAGTTTCGTTCTTACAGGAGGCGAAGCAGGGACGGAACACGGAGGCCATTCTGAAAGTCGCCGGCGCCGTTCTGGAAGACCCGGACGACATGGTTCAGAAGGGCGTCGGCTGGGTCCTGAAAGAGGCGTATCCGAAACGCCCCCGCGAGGTGATGGATCTGCTGCGGGCCCGGAAAGAGCGTGCGCCGCGACTCGTGCTGCGCATCGCCGCCGAGAAGATGACCGCGGCGCACAAAGCCGAGATCCTCAGCCGAGCTTCGGTGGCACGTCGTTGAGCGGGCCGAGCCACTCCAATTCGCGTTCGATGTCGCGGTGCATCCGGTACTGTTTCTTGACCGTTGCAAGATCGGCGCCGACCACGTCGATCTTCGAGAGATCGTACTGCCCCAGACCGACCTGCCAGCAGTATTGCAGGTAGGCGGGCCACTTTGCGTCAATGCCCATCGCTTCCAGGCCGACCCGGTCGGCGGCGATGTAATCGGCCGAAGCGATTGCGACGCGCGAAGCCACCGGGGTGCCGGAGGCCGGGCCGTTCCCTTCCATGCCCTCAAAACCGTCGATGAGGGTGGCTCCCCAGAAGGGCTTCATTTTCTGGGCAGTCAGCATCATGTTGTAGTGGGTCTGGCGGATGCCCCCGTGGTATTTCCGTTTGTCGTTCCACTTCGGCTCGCCCGGAGCGCTGCGGAGCGGTGCTCCCAGGGTCATGTTCTTGATCGAAAGCGTCGCGACGACCGTGTTGTGTGTCTTCAGGATTGCGGCGCACAACACGAAGGCGTCGGGATCGAGCAGACGAGCGGCAAGGCGCACGGGCTGCACGTGGAGGTCCGGACTGAGGAGCGGGATGACCTCGTACTTGCCTTCGCGGTTGAGGTCCACCAGCGAGACCTTCTGTGACTTGCGCTCGGTAGCCAGCCGGTTGTAGCCGAAGTTCTCGTAGCCCTCCAGGGTGTCACCGGCGGAGGACTCCGCGATGACAACCGGCCCTTTGAAGCGGGGCCCGAGATAGTCGAGGATGCCGTGGAGCGTGTCCGCGTGGGTAGCGGCGAGCTGGTTCACGGTGGACACATTGTTCGGCTTGATTACCACGAACTTCTTTTGTTTGAGAACCGGACGAATCTGATCGTCGATCGCGACGAGCGAATCGCACACGATCTTCCGCCGCTCCTCGCCCCGAATCACGGAGACCCGGGACCGTCTGTTGAAGGGAACAACCGCTTCGGGAACGTAGCCGCCCTCTAGCGGAGGCGCCTGTTGCGCGCGAAGCGCCGAACCCAAGCCTGCCCCGGCTACGAGATGAAAAAGATTGCGCCGCGTGAGATTCCCCTTCATCAGACGTCCTCCTCGCTTATAATAAAGATGTTAGTAGCTGATTATACCTGATTTTCGAGAACAACTATGAAGACCAATTCCTCGCGACGCAACTTCCTGGCGGCCGGACTCGGCTTGCCCGTTGCCGGCATCGGCGCCGTCAGTTCGAGCGGCCCGGCGATCAGGCCGTCTGCTTCCTTGCCGGCTCCTGGCGGCGAAATCCGCTATCGAACGCTAGGCAAGACCGGCATGAAGGTCAGTTCCGTCGGATTCGGCTGCATGATCACGTCCGACCCGAGCGTGATCGAGAAGGCCGCCGACATCGGCATCAACCTTTTCGACACCGCGCGCGGATACCAGGGAGGTAACAACGAGCGCATGGTGGGCGCGGCACTCAAGACACGGCGCAAGAATATCTTCATCTCAACGAAGACGGGAGCCTCGAACAAAGAGGGGGCGCTTGCCCACCTGGAAACGAGCCT
Source organism: Bryobacteraceae bacterium (assembly GCA_035455185.1). Lineage (GTDB taxonomy): Bacteria > Acidobacteriota > Terriglobia > Bryobacterales > Bryobacteraceae > JAEHDI01. Next base: position 69,246 of record DATIFQ010000359.1, read on the forward strand.
TCGTGAACTGGGGACCGACTATGTCGACATCTGGTACCTGCACGGGAGGAGCAGTGCGAGCCAGCTCACCGAGGACCTGATCGCGGCACAGCAGGAAGCTAAGGAAGCGGGTAAGATCCGGTTCGCCGGCGTCAGCATTCACAGCGGGCACGGCGAGGTGATACCGGCAATGATCCGGTCCGGGAAGTTCGACGTGGCGCTGACCACCTACAACTTCACGATGGAGAAGAGCATCGAGGGGCTGATCGATTCCGCGGCAAAAGCGGGGTTGGGTGTCGTCGCGATGAAAGTCATGGCCGGCGGCAACCGCAGGGTGAAACCGGGCGACAAGATGTACGACACCCTCCAGCGGGACGGCGCGATGGTCGCGATGCTCAAGTGGGCGCTGCGAAACCAGAACGTTCACACAACCATCCCGAGCATGACCGACATGGACCAACTCGACGACAACCTGCGCGCCATGACAAACGCGTTTACTGCGTCCGATGAGAAGCTGCTGTCGGCGCGACTGGAGCAGATTCGCCCGTACTACTGCCGGATGTGCGGAGAGTGCGATGGAACGTGCCCGAAGGGCCTGCCGGTGGCTGAGATTCTCCGGTATGTGACGTACGCCGATGGTTACGGCCAGTTCGCACTGGGCCGGGAACACTTCCTATCACTGCCCGAAGAGATGACGCAGGTTCGCTGCAACCTTTGCCCGACGTGCTCGGTGGAGTGCAAGTTCGGCGTTAACGTGGCGCGACAGCTCAGCCGGGCGCAGGAACTGTTCGCATGAGACGCAGAATTTTCCTTGGGGTCCTGGCCGCCGCTGCGACGCTGTCCGCCCAGAAGCCGGATTGCAGCGTCGTTCCCGGTTGGGAACAAGCCGGTCCCGCAAGGATGTACACGGCGGACAACCTGTTCGACTACATGAACGGCAACGCCGAGGGGTACGTCATCTACTCGTTCCACAAGATGGACGGAGTGACGTGCAAGTCGGGTGAGAACACGTTCGTATTTGACGTCTCCGAGATGGGCAGCCCTGAG
>DATIFQ010000360.1:0-48870 GCA_035455185.1 Bryobacteraceae bacterium
CCGTCGGCGTCTGCCGGTCCACGTCCACCGTCGCCGTCGATTCGTACACCGGCGTCAGCCGCGCCGACACGATCAACGTCCCCACCACGCTCATCCCCACAAACGCCACGATCTTCCACCGCTGCCGCTTCAATATCCATAAATAGTGAGACAGGGGGACCGAGGGCTCCTCCGCCTCGACATCCACCGGCATCGCGGGTGGTACATACGACGGCGCCGAATACCGCTCGATCACGGCCGGAAGACTACGGTCAAGTTCTGGTTCGCGCATAGTCAGTTCTCTTCGCGCCCGAAAGGTGGCGACACTGCCGCCCTAACGACGCCAGATCAGAAGCCCGGAGGCGGTGGCGGTTCCGAATCCGGCGATCTTCTCGAGTGTGTTCACGGCGATCCGCCGGCCGCTGTTATCCGGGATGTAGACAAGATCGTTCGCCTGGAGCGGCACGTCGGGCGCCTTACGCTTCAGGATCTCGCTCAACGCGACGGGGATCTCATTCCGCGCGCCCGTCGAGAGTTCACGGCGGTAGACGTACGCCTGTTTGGCCGCGTAAGGAGCCAGACCCTCGGCCAGCGCGAGGACGTGCAGCAGCGTCGTTTCCGACGTGTCCTGAACGGGGTACGCTCCGGGCCTCTTGACGTTGCCGACGACGAAGATCTTCCCCACCTCCGGCACACGGATTTCCTCGCCCCCGGCGAGCTTCAGGTTTAGTTCCGGATCAGCAGCCTCTATCAGCCCCCGCACTGAAATCCGCTGGACAACCGTCGAAGTCTTGCCGTCTTCTCCGCGCTGGGTCCGGCTTACCAGAATCTCTTGCCCCGCATCCTGGCTCAGCCCCCCGGCCCGCGTCAGCGCGTCGAGTAAAGTCATCGGGCCCGTCGCCTGGAACGTGACCGGATTTCGCACCGCTCCGGCGACGCTGATCGGCCGGCTGTGGTACTCGGCGATCGTCACCGTCACCACCGGCTCGACGAGAAGCTGTTCGGCCTCGAGCGCCTCGGCGAGGGCGGCCTCCAACTCGGCCGGCAGCAAACCGTCGGCGCGCACTCGCCGCTTGAGCATCGGCAGGCGCACAAGCCCCTCCGCGCTGACCCGCACCGTGCGGGTGAATTCAGGCGCGTCGTATACCGAGACGGCGATCAGGTCGTTCGGCCCGATCTTCTGAGCCGGAAGGTTTGCCACGACGGCCTCCGGCACGGACCGCACTTGCGCAACGGCGATCCCACAGAGCGCGATCGAGGCAAAGCATACGGCAAACGCCAGGCGGCAACACCACCGCCGGCGGGCGAAGTGAGTCATGAGATCACCTTCCGTTTTGATCTTCCAGCAGCTTCAGCAACCTCTCCACGCGTGACTCGATCTGGGTCACTTTCCGCCCCAGGCTTGACAACCTGGTTTGGAGCGGCTCGTCGGCGGGCCTGTCGATCCCAGCCGAACGGAGGACGGCGGAACGCGCAAAATCGGAGAGGCTTCGCGCACCGCGACTGACGTACGCTATCTTCAGGTCCTCGTATTCGTCTTCACTGAGACGAAAAATGACAAGACGGTTTCTGGGCCTAAGGACTGGCATTGGGCGATCGGGAAGCGATGCGGACGTTTGGAGGCAAAGCTTATGCTATGTGAGTCCCAACATGGGAACCCAAAACACAAAGGACACGTCGCGCGGGGAAGGTGAATGGGGGAGGCTGAGAATCGGAGCGCCACCGCACGCAGGTTCAAGCGCTCACTTCCGATGTTTCACAAAGAGTATACGGAACCTTACCAGACTGTCAAGAAGAAATTTCAGGTGCCATGGATCAGAGGATAAAATAGCGTGTGTTTACTTGTTCTTGTGAACGGATGTGAGGATATAGTGGAGATTGGTCGTGTAATGCAGTTGTACATCGCAGCCGGCATCGGCTTGGCCGTGCTGGTTACATTCGCGTTTTTAGCAGCACGGCGGTTAGCGGATGAGCGGCGCCTCAGAGCCATCTGGAAGTCGCTCGAAGGCGACGGCCGGGGTGCGGCGTTCCATCCGGATATGGTGACCGGACTTCCCGAGCCCGCGCGCCGCTATCTGCTTCACGCGATCAAACCCGGCACTCCGCTCGCTTCCTCGGTTGCACTGCGCATGAAAGGCAAGCTGCGGCCGAAAGCCACTGTCCCGTGGACCGAGATGAAGGCGCGGGAGATCATCTGCGTGACGAAAGGCTTCCTGTGGAAGGCCAAGGTCAGGCGCGGCCTGTCTCGTGTCAGCGGAGCGGACCACTACGCGGACGGGCAAGCTCGCGTGCGCTTCTGGTCGTGGGGCGTTTTCGCCGCCGTGCGCATGGAAGGCGAGGACACGACGAAGTCCGCCATCGGCCGGCTGGCGATCGAGGCGGTGTGGCTTCCCTCGGCGTTGCTGCCGCAATCAGGGGCGACGTGGGAGGCGGTCGACAACCACGCCGCCAAGGTCACGCTCAAGATCGACGGCCAGCCGACGACGCTGGTAGTGAACGTCGAGCCCGACGGGAAGCTTCGCCGATCGATCATTTCTCGCTGGGGCGGAGTGGGTGAGAGCGGCGAGGCGGTGTGGATGCCATTCGAGGTGGAGTCGCACGAAGAACGGGAGTTCGGCGGCTATACGATACCGTCCTTCTGCACGGCCGGCTGGTGGGTGCGCTCCGATCACTTCTTCGAATTCTTCCGCGCCAACGTCGAGAGCGCCGAGTTCCGCTGACCATGGCCGCACTCAGGCGATAATAGAACAGAGGCGCACTCCTCTATGCCTCTGCCTGGGTTCGATCCGCTCATCGACGAATGGTTTCGCGGCCGTTTCGCGAAGGTCACCGAACCGCAGCTTCTTGGCTGGCCTGAAATCCGCGCCGGGCGGGACGTTCTGATTTCCGCGCCTACCGGATCCGGCAAGACGCTGGCTGCCTTCCTGATCTGCCTCGACGAGCTGGTGAAATCGGCCCGCGGCGGCTCGCTCCCGAACCGTACGGAAATCGTCTACGTCTCCCCTCTCAAGGCGCTCAGCAACGACATTCAGAAGAACCTCGAAGCACCGCTTGCCGAGATCTCGGCGCTGGCGGACGCGAAAGGGTTGCGCCTGGCCCCGATCCGCACCGCGGTGCGTACCGGAGACACAACCGTCCGGGAACGGCTGCGGATGCTGGAGCAGCCGCCGCACATCCTGGTGACCACGCCAGAGTCGCTCTTCATACTCCTGACGGCGGACAAGAGCCGTAAGATTCTACAGCACGCAAAGGCGGTGATCGTCGATGAGATCCACGCCGTGGCTGGAGACAAACGCGGCTCGCACCTCGCCCTGACCCTGGCCCGGCTCGAAGCTCTGGTACGCGAGGCAAGCGGCGGCACGTTGCAGCGAATCGGTCTGTCCGCAACGGTGAAGCCGATCGAGGAGGTGGCGCGGCTCCTGAGTTCCTCGGCGGGCATTGTCAACGTCGGACACCGCCGCGAGATGCACCTTGCGGTCGAGTCCCCGAAGGACGAGCTTGGAGCGGTCGCGACACTGAGCTTGTGGGAGGACATCTACGACCGGCTGGCGGAACTGATCCGGACACATCGCACCACGCTGGTCTTCGTGAACACACGGCGCCTTTCCGAGCGCGTCACCCACCACCTTCAGGAACGGTTGGGCACTGAGGCGGTGCTCGCGCACCACGGGAGCCTGTCCCGGCGACTGCGGCTGGACGCGGAGCAGCGGCTCAAAAACGGAGAGTTGCGTGCGGTGGTGGCGACGGCGTCGCTGGAGTTGGGCATCGACGTGGGTACGATCGACCTCGTCTGTCAGATCGGGTCACCGCGATCCCTCTCGGTGGCCTTTCAGCGCATCGGACGTTCCGGGCACTGGGTCGGCGCAATGCCGAAGGGCCGTCTGTTCGTCACGACCCGTGATGACCTGATCGAGTGCGCCGCAGTGGTGCGGGCCGTCCGTCGTGGGGAGCTTGACCGGTTGGAGATTCCCGAAGCGCCGCTCGACGTACTCGCCCAGCAGATCGTCGCGGCTGCCGCGTGCGGCGAGTGGCGCGAGGACGATCTGTTCGAACTGGCTCGCGGGACCTGGCCGTACCGGTCGCTCGCACGCAAGGATTTCGACGCCGTGGTCGAGATGCTCGCGGAGGGAATCGCCACAGTCCGCGGCCGGAGCGGTGCGTATCTACATCACGATCGCGTGAACGGCCGGATCCGCGGCCGGCGTGGCGCGCGGCTCGCCGCCATCACGTCCGGTGGAGCGATTCCCGACAACGCCAACTACCTGGTAGTTGCGGAACCGGAAGGCGCCACCGTCGGTACCGTCGACGAAGACTTCGCTGTCGAGAGCTCCGCGGGCGACGTCTTCCTGCTCGGTACGGTGTCATGGCGCATCCGCCGTGTCGAGCAGGGCAAGGTACGGGTGGAGGATGCGCATGGGGCAGCTCCCACCGTTCCATTCTGGCGGGGCGAAGCGCCGGGCCGGACGGCCGAGCTTTCAAGCGAGGTGTCGCAACTTCGTGAAGAAATTGCAGCGCGTCCGAAAGAAGAAGCCGTCGAGTTTCTGCTCCACGAGTGCTCACTCGACCGCCGGGGCGCGGAGCAATCGGTTGAATACGTCCACTCCGGCCGGGCGGCTCTCGGCGCGCTTCCGGCGCAACGCACCGTGGTTGCAGAGCGCTTCTTCGATGAAGCGGGCGGAATGCAGCTCGTAATCCACGCTCCCTTCGGGTCGAGAATCAACCGCGCCTGGGGATTGGCGCTGCGGAAACGCTTCTGCCGATCCTTCAACATCGAGCTTCAGGCCGCGGCCACCGATAACGGCATCGTCATCTCGCTCAGCGAGCAACATTCGTTTCCGCTGGAGATCGTGTTCGTCTTTCTGAAGCCGGAAAACGTTGCGTACGTGTTGACGCAGGCGATGCTTGCCGCGCCCTTGTTCACCGCGCGCTGGCGATGGAACGCATCCCGTGCTCTCGCGATCCTGCGGTTTGCCGGCGGCCGCAAGGTGCCTCCACCGATCCAGCGGATGCGCGCCGAGGACCTGATCGCCGCGGTCTTCCCCGACCAAGCGGCCTGCGCGGAGAACCTTGACGGCGACATCCGCATTCCGGATCATCCGCTGGTCACCGAGACCGTTCGCGACTGCCTCCATGAAGCGATGGACGTCGACGGACTTCGAGCGGTGATCGCGGCGATGGAGAGTGGGGAGATCCGCACGTTGGCGCGCGACACGCCGGAACCGTCTCCCTTCAGTCATGAAATCCTGAATACGAATCCGTATGCATACCTCGACGATGCGCCGCTCGAGGAACGACGTGCGCGCGCCGTGCAGGTTCGGCGAACGATTCGCGCGGACGTGATGGATGGCGTCGGGGACCTCGACCCAGCGGCCATCGCGGAAGTTGCGGAGGACTCGTGGCCATCGGTCCGGGACGCAGACGAGCTCCATGACGCCCTATTAACGCTTGTGACCGTGCCTCCATCGGCGGAATGGGAGCCACACTTCGGCGCGCTCGTGGCCGCGCACCGGGCCACTACGTTGGAGACAGGTGGCAGGCCGTTCTGGGTTGCGGCTGAACGAATCGATCTGGCGCTTGCCGTTCACTCGGACGGCGGTCTCGCGCCGTGGATTGAGACCGTCCTTCCCTCATCGCCGATTCCGGGGACGGTTGAGGAATGTGTCGCCGCGATCCTGCGCGGCTGGCTCGAATCCTGCGGTCCCGTAACGGCGTTCGGACTTTCCGGGCGCCTGGCGATGCCGCTCGATCTAGTCACGTCGGGCCTCCTGCGTCTTGAAGCAGAAGGGCAGGTTCTGCGCGGCCGCTTCACGCCGGACCTCCCGAACGGAGAACTCGAGTGGTGCAATCGCCGCGTTCTCGCCCGTATCCACCGGCTCACGCTCGGCAAGCTCCGCCGCGAGATACAGCCGGCTTCGACCTCGGAATTCATGCGGTTCCTCTGCCGGTGGCAGCACATCCTGCCTGGGCGCCAACTGCACGGGCTCGAGGGCGCTTTCCAGATCATCCGACAGCTACAGGGTTACGAGATCCCCGCCGCGGCGTGGGAGTCATTCGTCTTACCCCGCCGCATCGCGAACTACAGCCCGGAGCTGCTGGACCGGCTCTGCCTCTCCGGAGAGGTGATGTGGGGCCGGATCTCGCGCCATCCCGCCTTCGACGACCCCGAACCTGGTCCTCGGCGTGTCCGGCCGACCCGCGTCGCTCCCGTGGCAATCTTCATGCGTGAGGACGCCGCACTCTTCCTTGGAGGTTTGGAGAAGAACCACGCGGACACGCCGCTGTCGCATCCCGCGCGTGAGCTTCTCGCCGAGCTCGAACTGCGCGGTGCCTCTTTTTTCGGGGAACTGCAACGAGCGACCGGCCGGCTGCCGAGCGAGGTGGAAGACGGGCTTTGGGAACTGGTCGCCGCCGGGTTTGTTACCGCCGACGGTTTTGAGAATTTGCGTGCTCTGCTGGATCCCAAGCGGCGGCGCGGCGAGGGACGAGGCCGTCACGCGCGGCCACGGCACGCCGCCGGCCGGTGGGCGCTCCTTCGCCCGCACATCCCGTCACCCGATGCTGAGGAGGCTCACGCCCGGCAGTTGCTTCGCCGTTGGGGCGTGGTCTTCCGCGATCTTCTCGCGCGAGAGGCTTCGGCTCCGGCGTGGCGCGATCTGCTCGTTATTCTGCGCCGTATGGAAGCGAAAGGAGAAATTCGAGGCGGCCGTTTCGTGGACGGCGTCTTGGGTGAGCAATTTGCTTTACCGGAAGCCGTGGAATTGCTTCGCGCCGTTCGCCGCGCCGGGAAGAGTGGCGAGACGGTCGAGATTTCGACTGCCGATCCTCTCAACCTCGCCGGTGTGATCCTGCCTGGCGCCCGGATCAGCGCCCTTGCCGGCGGAACGATCAACTTGCGCGACGGAGTTCCGGATGCCGTGTGTGGGGCCTCCAGCGGGGGAGGCCCGGTCACGGCGGTTGTCCAGTCTACCTAAGCGCCACAGACGGGCGCCGGCAAGTCAGGGGCAAATTACGGCTTGGCAGTCGTTCCGGACGTCGTTCCGGAAGTCGTGTTTTTCGAATGCCGCTTGTGGTGTTGGGTGTGGTGCTTCACGTGCTTCTTCCCCGTAGCTGGCGCCGTAGTCGTCTGACTGTCTGATGCTGGCGGTGGGGTCTTTGTCTCTTCCGTTTGCGCGGCTAAGCCAAGCGGCAGGAGCAATGCTGCCAGAAACAACGACGCTGTAAGCTTCTTCATCCTTTTTCGTTCTCCTTTCGATGCATTTCGCATCGTCCATGCTGGATTTGAGATGCCGCCTGCGGCCGTTGGATTTCTAGCCCCCGTAGGGGATTCCAGCCACTGAATTCGGGGGATGCGGGTTCCCGCCCAGATCCCCCAGTCGGTACCGCTACTTGGATGTCGCCACCTGCAGGTTATTGGTAACAGAGAACACTCCCGGGACCCCTTTGGCGAGGACGCCGGCGAGATTCTTGTCCCCAGGAGAGTCGGCGAGGCCCTCCAGGGTGGCATTTCCGTTCTTCACGATGATCCGAATCGGGCTGATAGAGCGGATCGCGTATCGCTCCAACGCTGAGCTCCGGTAAATCGCCCGGTACAGGGCGAGCCGTAACCGATCGTCGTTGGGCGATACCGGCAGGACCTCGATCTGGTTGTCCACCGACTCGACGCCTTCGATGTCTTTCACGACCCGCTCAGCGCTCGACTTCAACGTGGGCCGTGTCACCTGCCCGATGAGAGTAACCTTGGAGCCATCCACCTTGAACGCGATGAAGTCAAACACGCCATAGTACGGCAACATCAGGATTTCGTGCCGTACTTCGTGTGAGATTCGTTCACTTGCGGTTGATGCGGCCCGGTTTGCCAGACCGATCGATGGGAGCGCCACCGCTACGACAAGCGCGATGCACGCGAACTTGAGCCAGAAGTGTTTCATTTTCGACCTCCATGAAAATAGATGCATTACCTTTCCCGTAGGGACCATCAGAATCAGCGGCATCGGAGCTTTCCGCCCACTCCAAAGGGCCACCCAAACTATCCGCGCGGGCCCTGCCCGGTTCTTTCCCCATGCCGCCCGGGCGCCTGCCGCAGGGGTACGTACAGGACTGACGGCCTGCCAGCTCCCGACTGCGGATACAGGTCCATTAGTTCGTAGATGGTCTCGGGCATGTTTGTCGTGATTGGTAGTCCCAGTTCACGGGCCGCTTCGACGGTAATCGGGAAGTCGTGCGTCCAGCGGCCCTCGCTTAACGCGACCGCTAATGCCCCCGCCTTGTCCTTGGGCAGGTGCTTCAGTAACACGTCGCCGACAAAATAAGCAACCTGAATCCGGGCTTTGGCGGCAACATCAGCCAGCACCAACATCTCGTCGCTGATTTGTTCAGGCCGCTTAGCCTGGAGAAGTCTCACGATCGACGCCGCCGGCATATCGCCGATCTGCGGATCCACTGGTCCCAGCACGGCGTTGGGATCCATTACGATCTCGTCAGCCGCGAGGGCGATCAGAGTGCCGCCACTCATTGCGTAATGTGGCACAAAGACCGTCACTTTACCCTTATGCTCCACGAGGGCCTTTGCAATCTGCTCGGCTGCGAGCAGCAAGCCGCCGGGCGTGTGCAGAACCATGTCGATCGCCTGATCTTGAGGAGTAAGACGAATGGCTCTCAGGATGGCCTCAGAGTCTTCAATGTCAATCGAACTGCTGACCGGCACACCGAGTACGCTGACGGTGTCCTGCCGGTGGATCATCGCGATTACACGGGACTTTCGCTGTTGCTGGAAGCGATCAAGGACTCTGGAACGGCTCGCGGCCAGCCGGTATGGACCGCATGCCTGCTGGATGAGCAGGAAGGCCAGCAGCAGCCAGAAGAGTGTTTTCACAGTAAGTCGAACTCGGTTCCCCCAGGATTTCTCTGACACTGTCATCGCTATCCTCCTGAACTTGGCGCAACCACGCCGGTCCGCGGCGAAAGCGACGATAATGGCAACTGATGCGACATGAGACGTGCCATCCGGACCGGTCCGTGGCGGACCCGACTAATGATACTGCCGCTGACTTGACGCGTCGAGCGGTATTTCGTGCCTCGATGCTCGCGACCGCTGGCGGAATCCTCGCACGAGGGGACCCCGCTGCGCGTCCCAACATCCTCTGGATCACCTGCGAGGACACGAGTCCGGACTTGGGCTGTTACGGCGATTCTTGGGCGCGGACGCCTAACCTCGACCGGCTGGCAAGCCAGGGAGCACGCTACACCAACGCATTCTCCGTTTACGGCGTATGCGCCCCGAGCCGCTCCTCGATCATCACCGGCATGTACCCGGCATCCATCGGCACTCACCACATGCGCTCCCAGGGCGTTCCTCCCCCATATGTCAAGTGCTTCACCGAGTATCTGCGTGCGGCGGGTTACTACTGCACCAATAACTCCAAAACCGACTACAACTTCCCCGCGCCGCTGACAGCCTGGGACGAATCGGGCAACCGCGCGCACTGGCGGAAGCGGCCCAAGGACCAGCCATTCTTCTCGGTGTTTAACATCACCACCACCCACGAGAGCCAGATCTGGCCCGCAAACAACGCGAAGGCGACCGCCATCCTGGCGCCGGAGGAGCGGCACGATGCCGCGCACGCGAAGGTCCCGCCTTACTACCCGGACACCCCGCTGACCCGGTGCGACTGGGCCAACTACTACGACCTCGTGACCGCGATGGACAAACAGGCCGGCGGCCTCCTGCGCCAACTGGAAAACGACGGCCTCGCGGAGAACACGATCGTGTTCTTCTATGGCGACCACGGCCGCGGCCTCCCGCGCGCCAAGCGATGGGCCTACGAGGCAAGCCTGCACGTACCGCTGATCGTCCGCCGGCCCGGAACGATCGCCCCGGGCGCCGTCACCGACCGCCTCGTAAGCCTCATGGACCTCGGGCCAACGTTGCTCTCCATCGCCGGTGTCGAAATTCCGAAATACATGCAGGGCCGGGCGTTTCTCGGCGACAGGGCGGCTCAGCCTCGGAAGTATGTCTTCGGCGCCCGCGACCGCATGGACGAAGCGTACGACCTCATCCGCGCCGCGCGGGACGGACGGTTCCATTACATCCGCAACCTCCAGTCCTGCAAACCGTACGCCCAGTACATCGACTACATGGAGACGGGCCAGACGATGAAGGAGATGCGGCGGCTCAACAAAGCAAGCCAACTGCAAGGTCCCCAGCGGCTGTTTTTCGTTCCGGAGAAGGCGCCCGAGGAGTTGTACGACATCCCGAGCGACCCGCACTGTATCCACAATCTTGCCGCTGCCCCCGCGCATCAGAACACGCTGAAACGGATGCGGGCCGCGGTCGATGAGTGGATGAGCGAGATCAAGGATCTGGGAAGCGTGCCGGAGGATCAGTTGAAGGAACGCATGCGTCCCGGCGGTAAGTGGTCGGTGACAGCGGCTCCGAAAATCACACCCGATGGCGGCTCGTTCGCCGCGCCGGTCGCGGTCCGGCTCGCCTGTCCGACTGAGGGATCTTCGATCGCCTGGACCACAGAGCAGAGCGAGGGTTCGCGTTGGAACCTCTATGGCCGCGAGATTGCTCTCGACAGGACCGCGACTCTGCGCGTCAAGGCTTGCCGCCTCGGATGGGAAGACAGTCCGGAGGTGCGCGCGGAATTCAAGATAGGATGAACGAATGCGTCTCGTCTTATTGACCACCTCCGTGCTCGCAATCTCAGGATGCTCGCAAGCGCCCGCTCCCGCTCCCAAGTCTGCCGGGCAGCCCGCCGCTGAGGTGAAAATATCGCAGTTCTATGCGAACACCGGTGAGGTGGAGCGAGGGACTCCGGTCACGATCTGTTACGGCGTTGAGAACGCCCGCGCGGTCCGCATCGAGCCGCCGGTCGAGACCCTTAAACCCGCGGTAAGTCGTTGTTTCTCGGTCACCCCGGACCATGGCGCCACGTACACCTTGATTGCCGAAGGATCCGACGGCAAGACCGTGACCGCAACCTTTCGAGTCAACGTCAAAGGCAGAACTGCCGCCCGCCCGGAGTTAGTCCAGCTCTTCGGCTCCAGTTCCTCAGAGATTCAGGCCGGTCAGACGGCGACGTTGTGCTATACCGTCGACGATGCGACGTCACTCCGCATCGAACCGGGGGTGCCGACGATCAAGGATCTTCACAGCGGTTGTATCCTCGTGAGGCCCAACGAATCCACCGTCTACACGCTGACCGCGGTCGCGGCGGATGGCCGGACCGAGAGCCGGAAACTCACGATTACCTTAAAGTAAGCGTCCCGCCGGACATCACGATTTCGGACTGACGCACGGAAGGGTGGGCGTCCCATCGGCGGAACGGTCGTCCCCTGTGCGATCGCGCCAGCGCTCCAACTCTTTCCGCATCTCGTCCGCCTGCTGCCGGTGCGCAGGATCGCTGTATAGGTTGCGGCGCTCCTGCGGATCGTTCTGCAGGTCGAACAGTTCGTACTCCTGCGGCTCCTGGATGTAATGGATGAACTTCCATCGCTTGGTCCGCACTCCCCTGTGCTTTCCCGCGCAGTGATAGCCGGGGTACTCGAAGTACTCGTAGAGCCACGAGTCCCGCCACGGCGTCTGCCGGCCGTCGAGAATCGGCCGCCAGCTTTCCCCATGCACCGGCAGGGCGGCAGGCCGTTTCACGCCGCAATAGTCGAGGATCGTGTAGTGGATGTCGTTGTTCAGCACCATATGCTCGCGGTCCACCTGCCCCGCCCTGATTGCTGCCGGATACCGCACGAGCATCGGCACGCGGATGGAGGGCTCATACATCAGCCGCTTGTCGAACATGCCGTACTCGCCGAGGAAGAAACCGTTGTCACCCGTGTAAATGACCAGCGTGTTCTCGGCGAGGCCTTCCTTGTCCAGATAGTCGAGCACCCGGCCGAGGTTCTCGTCAACGCCGAGCAGCGTTCGGTAGTAGTTCTTCAGGAAGAGCTGGAAGTTGCGGCGCTTGCGCTCCTTCGGGGGCAGGCTGGCTGGAACGCCGCGGTTTTGGAAGTCGATCATGTCGCGAATCTGCATGTCCGAGTTCCGCACCGCGGCGGGCCGGCCGCTCAGGTCAACATCGAACGTTGGCGGCTCTGGAATGGTGATGCCGTCGTACATCTTCTCGAACCGCCGCGCCGGAATCCAGGTCCGGTGTGGCGCCTTGAACTGGTAGAGCAGGCAGAAGGGCGTGTCTTTTGGGCGGCTCTTCAGAGTCTCCAGCGCCTGATCGCCGATGACGTCCTCCACGTGCCCGCGAAACTGCATGCGGCTCCCCTTGGAGATCATCACCGGGTCGACGTAGACGCCCTGCCCCGGCAAGATCAGCCAGTGGTCGAATCCGGCCGGTTCGGACGCGATGTGCCACTTGCCGACCAGCGCGGTGTAGTACCCCGCCTCCTGTAGCAGCATCGGAAAATTGACCGTCCCGACGCGGAAATAGTGCGACCCGCTTTCGTTGGTGGTCACGCCGTGGGTGTGCGAGTAGAGGCCCGTGAGGATCGTCCCGCGGCTCGGCGAGCAGAGCGAATTGGTGACGAACGCTTCGCTAAAACGAACGCCGCCCTCCGCCAACCGGTCCATGTTCGGCGTCCGCAGAATCCGGTTACCGGCGCAGCTCATGGCGTCCCAGCGCTGGTCGTCGGTCATGACGAACAACACATTCGGACGCTTGATCTGCGGCTTTGCGATGTTCGGGAATCCGGCGGCCGCGGCGCCACCCAAGGTCCGGAGCGCGTCTCTGCGTGTCATGCAGCGATTATCGCTCTACAGGCCCAGGAACTGGCGCATCAATTCCTCCAGCGCGGGAACGCACAGAATACAATTTCCGCCGTAGATGCTCGACCCGCCATCGAAATTGAAGAACCTGGCGCCCGCCTCCTCGGCGATGATCTTCAGGGGCGCGAGGTCCCACGGCTTCGCGCTCGGTTCGATCCAGGCTTCGGCCCGCCCTCCCGCGACCATCATCGCGTCCTGGCATCCACCCATGCTGCGAACGGCCCAGAACTGCTTCGTGAATTCCAGCAGCCGGCCTGCAAATGGAAGATCTGCGATGTCGTTGATCCCATTCACGCAGAGCACCGATTGCGAAGGCGATGTGATCTCCGACACCCGGACTCTGTCATCGTTTCGGAGGGCGCCCGCGCCGCGAGACGCGGAATACAACTCCTTCTGCGCCGGCTGGTGGCATACGCCGGCGACGACCTCGCTATCCGCTTCGAGAGCGATCAGCATGCCCCATGTGTCGCTGCCCCGCACGAAGTCGCGGGTGCCGTCGACGGGATCGATGATCCAACGGCGGCCCGACCGGCTTTCTTTTAGCGCGCCTTCCTCGCCCAAAAGTCCGTCGTCGGGAAACGCCTCGAGCAGAATCCGCGAGATCAGTTTTTCGCACTCGCGGTCCGCCACCGTAACGGGCGACTCGTCCGCCTTCGCCTCCGCTTCTACCCCTTGCGCCTGATAGCGCAGCGCGATCTCGCCCGCCTGCGTAGCGGCCGCCCGCGCAACTTCGAGCTCTTTTTCCCACACCATCCGGCCCATTCTAACCGGCGGCGTGGCGCCGGGGTGCATGCTAGGATTTTCGATTGGGGCACCGGACGGCACTTACCGCGCTGGAAGAGGCAGCCTCGCAGTTCGGCAAGCTCGCCGCTCTCTGCCAGCCTGCCGGGGAAGGAAAACACCGGGTCTATTCCTGGATCGAGTACCGGGACATCGCGCGCGAGATTGCCGCCGGCCTGCGCTCTCTCGGTATCGGCAAGGGCGACATCGTCGCCTTGGACTCCGAAACCCGCGCCGAGTTCTACTTGGCTGATCTTGGCATTCTGGCAAACGGTTCCATCGCCGCGGCGATGTACGGCAGTTACCCCGCCGCGATCCTCGTTCACACCCTGCGATCCTGCGGTGCGAAGGCCGTATTCGTCGAGGATCCCGATACCTTGCGCGTGCTCCAGGCCGCCGGCGACCCCCCTCTCGCGGTCGACTGGATCCTCCTCACCGGAACCGCCGAGAGCGCTCTCTCCCTGGAGGATTTGCGCGAGCGTGGCCGTCGCTCTATCGAGTCCGATCCTGGCCTGCCCGCCCGCATCGCGAGCGAGCTTCACCCTTCGGATCCGGCCATCCTGTACCTGACCTCGGGCGCGACCGGCGAGCCCAAAATGGCGCTGGCTTCGCACGCCGCGCTTCTGGCGAACATGGAGATGGGGCCGGCCGTGCTGGGCTTGACGCCGGAGGATTCCACCATCGCCTTCCTGCCCTCCGCTCACATCGCGCAACGCGTTGTCGTTGAACTGCTGCCGATTTGTTGCGGCATGCCCGTCTGGTTCGTCGAGAGCCTAGCCAAGCTCCCGCCGGCGCTTCGCTCGGTCCGTCCGACGATCTTCCTGGCGCCTCCTCGATTCTGGGAGCGCGTCTACACCAGCGTGTGTACCGAAATTCAGAAACGCTCGCCGGTTGTTCGCAAGCTGTTCTATGGAGCGCTGGGACTGGGCATAGACGTGCACCGGCGTGAGCGCGAGGGGAAGTCCGTTCCGCGCTGGATTCGAAACACCCTGAAACTGGCGGACCGGCTTGTGTTCCGCAAACTGCGGGCGCGGTTCGGCGACCGTCTCCGATTGCCTGTCTCCGGCGCAGCGCCGCTCGGCAAGGAACTCGCCGAGTTCTTCGAGGTAATCGGAATGCCGATCGTCGAAGGATACGGCCTCACCGAGGGCGGCATCTTGACCCTCAACCCGCTTGACCGGCCACGGCCGGGCAGCATCGGAAAGCCCTTGCCCGGCGTGGAGATTCGCCTTGCCCCGGACGGAGAACTGCTCGTTCGAGCGCCCTGTCTCTTTACCGGCTACTTCAACGATCCGAAGGCCACCTCGGAGGTTCTCCGCGACGGCTGGCTGTACACCGGCGATACCGCCGAAATCGACGCCGCCGGGTTCATCTACATCACCGGCCGCAAGAAGGAAGTCATCATCTCCTCAAACGGCAAGAAGATTTACCCGGTGCGTATCGAAGGCTTGTTCAAGCTCGAACCGATCATCAACCACGTCGTCCCGCTTGGCGACGGGGAGACATTCGTCGCGGCTTTGCTGACGGTCAATGCAGGTGTCGCGGAGACGTTGAAGGGGGCGGAGCACCTACGCGGCCGGCCAATGTCCGAGATCGCCGCCGCTCCCCCCGTCGTCGCGGAAGTCAAACGAGCGTTGGCCCGCGTCAACGCGCAGTTGGCGCCGTTTGAACAGATTCGCCGATACCGTATCCTCGATCGCGAGCTGACGATCCAGGACGGCGAGCTGACCGCCACACTGAAGATCCGCCGAAGCCGCGTTCTGTCGAATTACCGGGCTGCAATCGAAGAACTGTACTCAGGACGGGAGAACTGATAGCCGAGAGCTATTCCGCGAGTCCCGCCACGAGGATTTCTCGCGTATCCTCATCAATCCGGTCGAGCCGGATCTCGATACGGTCCGTGGGCCACAGCTCCGGAAACCGCTCGCCCCACTCGATCAGTACAACGCTCTCCCGCTCGAGGAGTTCTTCAAGCCCGAGCGACGCCGCTTCGCGCGGACGTTCGATGCGGTACAGATCGACGTGGTATACCTTTCTATCCTCGCCGTACTCGTGAATGAGCGTAAACGTCGGGCTGGACACTTCCTCCGGGTCCGCGGCGCCCAGCCCCTTCACGATTCCCTTGGCGAGCGTTGTCTTGCCGGCGCCGAGGTTGCCGATCAGCAGGATCGTAGCGCGGGCAGGCAATCGGGCGGCCAGGGCCTCCCCGAAAGCGACTGTCTCCTCCTCAGAGTGCGTCCGATACGCCCGCGCACTCATCCATCGCCTCCGGGAGAAACTCCAGCATGTCGGTAGCGATCAACGCTTTTTCGCCGAACGCGGCGGCGCCCAGCTCCCCGCAGCGCCCGTGCAGGAAAACGGCGGCTGCGACCGCGGCATTCTCGCAGTTCGGGAACTGCGCCAGCAGCCCGGCGATCAGCCCGGTCAGAATGTCGCCGCTGCCGCCGGTGGCCATCGCCGGTGTGCCTGTGGGGTTGATCCAAACGTTCCCGTCCGGAAACGCAAGCAGCGTGCGTTGACCTTTAAGCACGAGCGTCGCCTTCCGTGACACCGCGAACGCACGAGCAGCGCCAACCCGATCGCTCTGCACCTCCGCCGTGCTCGACCCCGCCAGCCGCGCCATCTCACCCGGGTGCGGAGTCAACACCAGCCCGCGCCCTCCGAACTCGACGCCGGCAAGGGCATTGAGACCGTCGGCGTCAATCACCAGCGGAACCTCGACCTCTTCAACCAGCCGCTGTACCACGGCTACGGTCTCCGGATGGGTGCCAAGACCCGGCCCGAGTGCCACCACCTCCTTGCCGCGCACGAGGCCTGCGAGTCGCTCGTAATCGAACGCGCGGAGTGAGATCGCTCCCGTCTCGGTTTCCGGCAAGGGCTCCGTCATTAACTCCGGTGCGTGCGCGGCGATCACAGGAATCGCCGATTCGGCCGAAGCGACCGTGACCAGGCCCGCTCCCGCGCGAAGCGCCGCCAGCCCGGCCATTGCCGCCGCGCCTGTCTTGCCGCGTGATCCTCCGATGACGAGAACGTGCCCGAAATCGCCCTTGTGCGCCCCCGGCGCTCGCGGTCCGAGGAGATCCTGGAAAAGTAGTGGCTCCACCAGCGACAGAAAAATCGATGCGTCGTTCTCATATAGCTCCGGCGGGCTGCCGATCGGAGAAACTCGCAGTTCGCCCACGTAGTCGCAGGCCGGAGGCAGCACCTGCGCCGCCTTCGGAGCGGTGAAGGTGATCGTGTGCCCCGCCTTCACGGCGTCCCCCGGAACCGTGCCACTGTCGCTGTCCAGCCCTGACGGAAGGTCTAGAGCCACGATCATCGCATGCGGGAAGCCGGTATTGATCTCGCGAATGAGTTCGAGCATCCGGCCGGCCGCGGCGCCCTTCAGCCCTGTCCCGAGCAGCGCGTCCACCACGATCGTGGCTTCGCGCATCCGCGGCGTGATCTCCATCGCCACCGGACAACCGCAAACCCGAAGCATGCGAAAGTTCTCCGCGGCGTCCCCGCGCAGTTCTTCGGGTTCGCTCGCGAGCACTACATCCAGTGAGCGCGGCCGGAAACGCGTATGGATCTGCCGCCCGACGACAAACCCATCGCCGCCGTTATTACCTTTGCCGCACAGAATCACGATCCGGTGATTCGCCAGCGGAGCGAAGGTTTCCCGAAGAAACTCCACGACGCGGTGCCCCGCGTTCTCCATCAGAATCAAGCCGGGGATGCCCAACTCCATCGTGCGCCGGTCCACTGCGCGCATCTGCGCTGCTGTCAGGACCTTCATGACTGCGCCCCCGCCATCAGCACCTCCAGCCGGCGCAACCCCGGCGGCTCGCCCATCACGATCAGGAAGTCGCCTCCATTGATCTCCGCTTCTGCCGGCGGGTTGAACAGCATGCTTCCGTCTGCCCGGCGGATAGCCAGCACAATCACCCCGACGTCACGGCGAATCTGCATCTGCTTCAGGGTCTTGGAGGCGAATTCGCTCTGCTCCGCGACCCTCACCTGTTCGATGGCGACATCAAGCCCGATGCTCCTGCTGGTGAAATCGAGGAACCGGAAGACATGCGGGCGGAGAAGCGCCTGCGCCAGTTGGTACCCGGCATTCGAGTACGGCGCGAAGACTATGTCCGCGCCCGCGCGGCGGAGTTTCTCCTCCGCTTCCTCCTCGTCCACCCGTGCCGCGACGTTCAGCATCGGGTTCAGATTTCGGGCGGAAAGAATGACAAACAGGTTGTCAGCGTCCGTCGCCAGCGCAGCGACGAGCCCGCGGGCGCGCACGATGCCCACATCCCGCAACGTTTGGTCGCGAGTCGAGTCCGCCTGTACTGCCAGCATCCCGGCGCGGATCGCGGATTCAACCCGCTCAGGGTTCCTATCTATCACCACGAAAGGCGCCCCGGACTGATTCAGTTCC
Organism: Bryobacteraceae bacterium; assembly: GCA_035455185.1. Lineage (GTDB taxonomy): Bacteria > Acidobacteriota > Terriglobia > Bryobacterales > Bryobacteraceae > JAEHDI01. Next base: position 17,943 of record DATIFQ010000360.1, read on the forward strand.
AGCGAGGCGTTTCGTCCTACTCGCCCGAAACCGCACACAATATAGTGATTCTCGAGTTTGTCGATCATGCGCTTGACCCGCCGCTTCCCGAAGAACTCCGCCAGTTCCAGCTCGATGATGGTCTGGGTCATCATTCCGATGGCGAAGAACATCGTCGTGACGCCAAAAAATATCATGACGGAGTTGAAGACCCGTCCTTGCGTGCTTAAAACGTGAACCTCCCGGTAGCCGACCGTCGTCATCGTGATCAGCGCCATATAGAAGGCGTCGAACGGAGGATAGTCTTCAATGACGATGTAGCCTACCGTCCCCACCAGGAGGGTGCAGAGGACTACCAGCCCGACGTATCCCAGCCGCCGCGTCACCCGGCTCATTGTCCTCTCACTTCCTCTTCGCGAGCAGCAGCGTCATGTCGTCTTGCAACTCGGGTGAATTCGTCCATTCGTGCACGGCCGCGATCACCGACGTGATGATATCGGCAGAGCTTCTCCATACATTCTTGAGTAGCACGTCGATCAGACCCTGCTCGCCGAACATTTCGCCGTATTCGTTCTCCGGTTCCGTGATGCCGTCCGTGAAACAGACCAGCAGGTCGCCGCTCCACAGTTGAATGCGGCTCTCGCCATACTCCGCGAACGGAAATGCTCCCACCACCATGCCGTTCGTCTCCAGGCGATGAACCTCGCCGTCCCGGATCACGATCGGGGGAGGATGTCCCGCGTTCGTGTACGTAAGTTCGCCCTTCCGATCGTCGTAGATGCCGAAGTAGAACGTTGCGAACTTCTCAGCGGAGGTGAAGCTGTAGAGCTGCTGGTTCAGTTGAGATACGAGCATGGAGGTAGGGATTTCGGCATGGCCGTTTCCACCGCCCGGCGCGGCCGCTGCCGCCGCCGTCGCCTCCAAGCAAGCCCGGATCTGTGTGCGCAGAGAGGATTGTAGCGTCGCCATCAGCAGAGCCGCGGAAATCCCTTTGCCGGCCACGTCTCCTATCGCCAGCGCCACTTTCGACTCGAGTAGCGGAAGGTAATCGTAGTAGTCGCCCGAAACTGTCCGCGCCGGATGGCAGAGCGCAGTCAGCTCGATCCCTGGCATCGACGGAACCGTCCGCGGATAGAGCTGGTTCTGGACCTCCCTGGCGATCTCAAGTTCGGATTGAAGCCGCTCCTTCTCCTTCTCCACTCGCACGAGGCGTTCGAGATTCTCAGTCATGCGGTTGAACGAATGGCTGAGGTCGGCGAGTTGATCGCTGCCTCGCACGTCGATCCGGTGGGAGAAGTCACCGTGCATTACCCTCTGCGTGCCCTCGTACAGGTTGTGCACCGCCTCGGTGATCTTGCCCGTCATCGAGACGCCGATAATCAGCGACACCAGTTCCACTACCAGAAACAGGATGGCCACAATCAGAAAGGCCGTATTCAGGTCGTCCTGGCCCGAGCCCAATCTCTGGCTGAAGATGGTTCGCACAACGGCGGAGACGCGGGTCTGCACGTCCAAAGCGGCGATCGTCGTGTTTCCGGGCGATTCCCACATGGCGACCGGCACCCAGGCGAACCACGACACCTCGATGTCGAAGCGGTTTACTGCTGGGGGGACGCCGGACGCTGCCGGCGGGGCCTCGCCCACGTTCGCCTTTTCGCTGCGGGTGGACGCTCGCCTGGTCCCCTCCAAAACCGACCTGGAGATGAGCCGAACATGGCCAAGGCTCGGGACGAGGCCATCCAAAAAATCGCGGTCCAGCCGGGTCAGGAGGGTTCCTTGGATGGCGCGGGACTCCGAGTGCGCCCACAGATAGAATGTGCCGCCTCGCGAAAGAAATCCGCTTTTCTCGCCCCAGCCGTGCGGAGGGGACTCCAGCTTCGATTCTTCCGGATACCGCCAGACACTTCCGCCTTCGCGAATCAGCACTTCGAGGCCGGGAAACCTCTTCGCCAGGTACGGGGCCATCCAGCGGATGCGATCCTCCCGTTCAGGGGCGGGCGTGGCAATCAGGCCGATGGTGGGACCGACCAGAGACGAGCTGTGCCGCTCCAGTTCGGTGATCACCAGGTAGAGCGCCATCTGGCCCGTCAGCAAATAAGCGCCGATGCCAACGAGCACCAGAATCACGGCCACAGGTACGACGGCGATAAAGAGATAGGCAACGATCAGCCGGTTCCGCAACCGCCAGATCGTTTTGCGCATCCAGATTCGCACCAGCCGCACTGCGGCAACAAGACCGCTGGCTGTGAGTCCGAGTTGAACCAGAAGGATCAGCGATCCTGCGGGCGAAGCAAACCTGAGGATGAGATACAGCACCAGCAGCGCAAGAAACGACTTTTCAGGCCAGCGGAGCTTGCGGTAGAACGATTTCAAGGGGCTGGAGACCGGCATGCCAAAGTTCGCGCCTCGCCGCGGGCGGCGTCAACCGTCAAGGCGGTATTGTAACATCGGGCCACGGCGAGCACCGGCGGCGCCGGTCACGGATTGAAGTCGATCCTTTCGATCAGCCGGCCGTCAAGCGCCTTCGCTTCCAGCCGCGCCTTGCTGCCTTCCACCTCAATGACGACGAAATGCTCGATCTTCTCTACGGTCTGCGTGACTCCCGGCACCGGGGCGTCCACCTCGTATAAAGGCGCCCCGCCGCCTCCTGTGACGATGTAGTGGACGCCGTTCCTGACGTGGTGCTGATAGTTGTGGTCGTGACCATTGAACACTGCCGTCACTTTGTACTTCTCGAACAGAGGCATCCATTCCTGGACGGGATGCTTTCCTCCCTGCCGGCGCTTCACCGCCGTGATTGGCGGGTGATGGAAGACTACGAACCGGAGGTCGGCTTCCCGGCTCTTCTCGAGTTCCGCCTCCAACCACTGGCTCTGCTCCTCCCAGAACGCCTTCCGCTCTTCTTCGTTGCTTGCTGTGTTGCCCAGGTCGCTGTTTAGTAAGACAAAGTATGCATTTCCCCATCGGAACGAGTAGTACGGCTTCTCGATGTCGAAGAATTCGTAAAATCTCGGATCGTTGCGCTCATGGTTCCCCAGCGCGGGAAAGAACGCGGTTTTCCTTAGCAACTCTCGCTCGATCCCGAAGAACACAGGCCACTGCTCGGTCTTCCTGCCGTCCGCTACCAGATCACCCGTGTGCAGAACAAAGTCCGGTTCCGACTTCGCCAGCGCGTCCACGACGTTCTGATGGACCTCGTGGCGGGATCGCGTGTCGCCGAAGACCGCGAACCGGAAAGGCGAGGCTCCGTCAGGCGCCGACTTAAAGTATCCCTTGCCTTCGTCCTGACCCGAAACATCGTAGTGATACGTCTTGCCGGGGGTCAAACCGGAAATCGTGAGTTTCTGCGCCCGCAGCACCACCTCGCCGCCTTCGGTGAACTCCAGCACCCAAGCTACCGTGGCGCGATCGGGTCCCACGCGCACCACGTACGGCCCGCCCACCATTTTCCCGGCCGCTTGCGCGTACGTCCCTACGGCCGCCAATGTCAGCAACGTTGCGGGAAGCAGAACTTTGTGAAACATCCATCACCGCCTCTTCAGGAACTCTGAAACATCGAAATACCGGCGATCCCCGCCGCACCGGCGTCCAGGCACAGCGCGGCATTCCCGGCGTTCATACCGCCGAGCGCGTACACGGGGATTCGCAATCCGCGGCATGCCTCCCGCAATCGCTCCAGCCCTTGCGGCGGCCCGTACACCGCCTTGGATGGCGTGGAAAAGACCGGGCCGAACACGGCGAAGTCCGCGCCTTCTTCGCCAGCGAGCCGCACTTCGTCCGCCGAATGGCACGAAACGCCGATCGTAAATCCCGGCGGCGCGATCGCGCGGACCCGCGCCGGAGCAACGGAGTCCGACGGCAGGTGGACCCCTGCGGCGCCGCACACCATGGCCACGTCGGTCCGGGAGTTCACCAGTATCCTTGTCCCGTGGGGATTCGGCAGCGATAGCACCGCTTTGACAAGGTCGATCAGATCGGATGTGCCCAGATCCTTCTCCCTGATCTGGATCATCTCGACACCGTTCGCAAGTGCGCGCCGGATCGCACCGAGCAAGGGCGCAACCCCGCCCAGAGGCTTGCGGTCGGTGATGTAATAGCGCCGCATTGTTACAGCGGCTCGTAGTAGCGCTCGCCCGCGCACGCCTTGCAAAGCGTTTTGCCGTCGCGCACGATCTCTCGCTTGAAGTTGATGCCTTCGCCGCACTCGGCGCACACCGTCCGGGGAGCCTTGTAGCCGGGCAGTTCCTCCGGTCCCAGCGCCACCCGCACCCATGTCGTGGCGAAGAGTTCCTCGTCCGGCAGTTCGCGGTACGCTTTCATCTGCTGGAGATTCCGGTTCGCGATCTCCGGATACCGTTCGGCCGCCCGTGCCTTGGAGGATTCGAGCGCAACGAGCCTGACCGCCCGGTTCTCCTGAAGATCGCAAAACGTCGCCGCCACCTTGCCAAAGTCCCGAAACTTCAGCGCGCGCTTGCCGAGCCGGCAGCCGGTCACCACGCCGATGGCGTCCGTCGCGCAGCGATCGATCTCGACGAACGTCACCAGCCGCTTTCGATCTTTTCCCGTGGGATCCTCGATGCCCAGCAGCCTCAGCCCGTAGACGGCCATCCGCAGACCCAGAATCTGGCCGGCGCACATGTGGCCGTGCGCCATTTCAGCCATGGCCTCGTATTCCCGAAAATCCCTCATCTTGCCCAACACCCAGCTCAGAGGATGCGCAGATGCTGCGCGGGGAACTCGATCACCCACTCTCTATTATGCTTGTGCTTATCGAATTCCGCCCGGGTCACCTCGGCAAAGATCTCACCCGTGAACTCCAGCCGGACCGCGTGCGGGCGCTCGGTGTAGCGCACCAATTCCGTCGGTACCTGATTCGGCCCGGGCTTGCCGTCCCAAGGAGTGGCCGCCAGCTCCTCGGGCCGCACACAGAGTATCACCCGGTCTCCCTTGAGCCTGCCCGGAAAATACGGCCCGGTCAGGTCGCGGTCCTGAAAGCGCAACCGGCTCGTTCGCTGCACGGGATCGAGTGCGAGGACTTCCACCGGCAGCAGGTTGAACGTCCCGAGCAGCCGGGCCACCTCGACGTTCGCGGGCCGGTCGAAAACCGCGCGCGGCGCCCCGCGCTGCACCATGCGTCCTTCGTGCAGTACGAGCATCTCGTCGCCGAGTGCGAAACACTCCTCCAGGTCGTGCGTCACCAAAAGAATCGGACTCCGGAACTCGGAGCGCAACTGCCGCAGCACGTCGTACAGTTCCGTTCGCAAAGGCGCGTCAAGCCCGCGCGCCGGCTCGTCCAGCAGCAATGCCTTCGGCGCTCCGATCATCGCCCGCGCGATCGAGCACCGTTGCTTTTGCCCGCCGGACACTTCGTGCGGCCGCCGTCCGGCTACCTCCGCCAGGTGAAACTGCTCGAGCATTTCGTTCACCTTGCGGTGGCGTTCCAGGCGCGGCCGCCGCTGCTTTGAAGCGCAGACCGCGGCGAACTCCAGGTTCTGCCGCAGAGTCATGTGCGGGAACAAAGCATAGTTCTGAAACACGTAACCGCAGCGCCGGACCTGCGGCGGCAGGTTCACTCCGGAGGCCCCGTCGAACAGAATGTCGTCATCAAGCAGGATGCGCCCTTCGTCGGGCTTGACGAATCCGGCTATGGCCTCGAGCGTCATCGTCTTCCCGGATCCGCTTGGCCCAAAAAGCACCGTGATGCCGCTTGCCGCGCGGAACTCCACGTCCAGTGAGAACTCCGCCGAATCCGGGCCGGCGGGAAATCGCTTGCGGATCCTTGCGTTGATCATGCGGCCTGCTTCGGCGACAGCCGGTTCGCCAGGAAGAGTATGAACATCGCCGCCGCCGAGACGATGAGCACCAGTACTCGCGCCATCGCCCCGTTTCCCGCCTCAACAGCGTCGTATATCGCCACCGACATGGTCTGCGTCCGCCCCGGAATGTTGCCGGCGATCATGATCGTTATCCCGAAGTCGCCCAGCGAACGGGCGAACGCCAGCACCGCCGCCGCCAGGATCGATCGGTTCGCCAGCGGCAGCGTCACCTGAAAGAAGACCCGCCATTCGGACGCGCCCAGCGTCCGCGCCGCCCGCTCGTAGCTCTTGTCAACGCTCTCCAGTGCGGCTCGCGCCGACTTCACCAGCAGTGGCGTCGCGTGAATCAGGGCCGCCACCACCGCCGCCTGCCACGTGAAAACCAGCGGAGCCCCGAACAGCCACTCGTAAAACTTTCCGAAAGGGCTCGCCCGCCCGAGTAGGACCAGCAGATAGTAGCCCAGCACCGTGGGCGGCAACACGAGCGGCAGCGTCACCGCGGCGTCCAGAAGTTCCTTCCCCCGGAATTCCCGGTTCGCCAGCATGTACGCCAGCCATAGCCCGATCACCAGAGCCACCAGCGTGGCTAGCACCGCCACACGCAGGCTCAGCCACAGCGGAAACCAATCGATCTCCATGGAAGACTTGATTATACCCGCCGCCGTCACGCCGGCCAGCGCTGTATTCTAAACTTCGGGATAAACCGTGATACCTGATACTTTCCTGCACACCACGCTCGGCCGAACCGGCTTGCCGGTGTTCCGCCTCGGCCTCTCCGCGAGCTATCGCCCCGGAAAACGCGCCGTCCACCGCGCCCTCGACGAAGGCGTCAACTACTTCTTTTGCTACGGCTTCGACACGCACATGACGGGTGTGTTGCGTGAAGTTCTTCCCTCCAACCGCGAGAAGTACGTCGTCGCCACTGGGGCATACAACTACATCTGGACATACCAGAATATCCGCCGGACGCTCGAGAAAAGGCTCCGCCGGCTCAACACGGACTACATCGACGTCTTCCACCTTCTCGGCGTCACCAAACGCCCTCAGTTCAACGACCGGGTTCGCGACGAGCTTTTCGCGCTTCGAGAAGACCCGCGGGTTCGAGCCATCAGCATCTCCTGTCACGATCGTAAGTTCGCCGGAGAACTGGCGGCGCAAGGTCTTCTCGACGCCCTGATGATCCGCTACAACGCCGCCCACCGCGGGGCGGAAAGCGATATCTTCCCGCACCTCGCCGCCCACAACCCCGGTGTCGTGAGCTACACCGCGACGCGCTGGACCTACCTGCTCCGCCGGCCGCACGGCTGGCCGCGGGACGGGCGGGTTCCCACAGCCGGCATGTGCTACCGCTTCGTTCTATCAAATCCTCACGTGCACGTGTGCCTCAACGCACCATCGAACCTAAAGCACTTCGAGGACAACCTTGCCTCCGTCCGCCAAGGCCCGCTCGACGAAGACGACATGCGCTTCATGCACGAGTTCGGCGACGCCGTTTACCGCAGGAACAAGTGGTTCTGGTGACGCATCCGACCGGCCATTCCGGCGTTACAGTAGTGTCATGACCGGACCTATCCGGGCTCCGCGCGGCCGCGCTCTTCGTTGCAAGGGATGGAAACAGGAAGCGGCGCTGCGAATGCTAATGAACAACCTTGACACGGACGTGGCAGAGCGCCCCGGCGATCTCATTGTCTACGGCGGGGCCGGCAAAGCGGCGCGTAACTGGGAGTGCTACCACGCCATCGTGCGTGAACTCGAGGCCCTCGGAGACGACGACACGCTGCTCGTCCAGTCCGGCAAGCCCGTCGGTGTGTTCCGCACCCACGAGGAAGCGCCGCGCGTTCTGATCGCGAACGCCAATCTCGTTGGCCACTGGTCGAATTGGGACCATTTCCGCGCCCTCGAGCAGCTCGGGCTGATCATGTACGGCCAGATGACAGCCGGAAGCTGGATCTACATCGGGTCGCAGGGCATTGTACAGGGCACGTACGAGACCTTCGCCGCCGCCGGCCGTAAGCACTTTGAAGGCTCGCTCGCCGGCAAGTTCGTGGTCTCGGGCGGGATGGGCGGAATGGGTGGTGCACAACCGCTCGCGGCCGTCATGAACGGCGCCGCTTTCCTCGGCATCGACGCCGATCCCGAGCGCATCAAACGCCGCCTCCGAACCGGCTACTGCGACATCATGGTGACCGATCTTGACGAGGCGGTCCGCATCCTTCGGCATGCTGTTTACGAGAAACGCGCCACCTCCGTCGGTCTCGTCGGAAACTGTGCCGAGGTGCTTCCCACAATGGTCCGCCAGGGGATCGTTCCCGACCTCCTCACGGACCAGACCAGCGCGCACGACCCTTTGAACGGCTATATCCCCGCCGGCCTCGCGGTTGACCAGGCCGCCTCGCTCCGCGCCTCGGACCCGCAGGAGTATCTCCGCCGCTCCATGGACTCCATCGCGATTCACGTTCGCGCCATGCTCGACCTTAAGCGCCTCGGCTCCGTCGTCTTCGACTACGGCAACAACATCCGCCGCATGGCCGCGGATCAAGGCGTCGGCGATGCGTTCACCATCCCAGGTTTCGTACCCGAATACATCCGGCCCATGTTCATGGAAGGCCGCGGACCGTTCCGCTGGGTCGCCCTTTCCGGCGAAGCATCTGACATCGAGGCAACGGACGACCTCGTCCTCCGCCTCTTCCCCTCCAATGAAACGCTGGGACGATGGATTTCACTAGCTGGGAAGCGGGTTCGATTTCAAGGCCTGCCGGCGCGGATCTGCTGGCTCGGTTATGGAGAACGCGCCGAATTCGCTCTGGAGATGAATCGCATGGTTGCCACAGGCAAGCTGCAGGCCCCAGTCGTGATCGGCCGCGACCACCTCGACTGCGGCTCCGTCGCATCGCCGTATCGAGAGACCGAAGGCATGCGGGACGGGAGCGATGCCGTGGCCGACTGGCCGCTCCTCAACGCGCTTCTGAATACGGCCTCGGGCGCAAGCTGGGTGTCGATTCACAATGGCGGGGGCGTCGGCATCGGCTACTCGCTGCACGCCGGCCACGTCACGGTCGCTGACGGGACCGAGTCATCCGCGGGCTGCCTGGAACGCGTCATGACATGCGATCCCGGCATCGGCGTCCTGCGCCACGCCGACGCAGGTTACGAAGACGCCCTTCTCTTTGCGGAGCGGGCCGGCCTCAGATTGCCCATGAAAGAGGGACCCAAACAGGCCTCATGAGCGAAACGATCCTCGTCCGGGGCGCCCGTCAGTTGCTCACGCTGCGGGGACCCTCGGCGCCCCGCCGCGGCGCCGCTCTTCGCGACCTCGGCCTGATCCAGGACGGCTCGCTCCTTATTCGCGACGGCCTCGTCGCCGCCGCCGGCGCTACCCGCCGGATCGAAAATCTGGCCGCGGCCCGCCACGCTACGGAGATCGATGCCACCGGCCGGGTCGTCATGCCCGGCTTCGTAGATAGTCATACGCATCTCATCTTCGGCCCGCCGCGGCTGGACGATTATGAAAGGCGTCTCGCCGGCCAGGATTACCACCAGATCGCCGCAGCCGGCGGAGGCATTCTGGTGAGTGTGAAGGCGGTTCGGGGCACATCGTCCCGGGCCCTTCTCCGGCAGACCCGCCTTTCGCTGCATCGGTTGATCCGCCACGGCGCCACCACCGTCGAGGCGAAGTCGGGCTATGGACTCGACGAGCCTGCCGAGTTGAAGACTCTGCGCGTCCTCGCTGCTCTGGACGGTTCCCCGATCGATGTGGTCTCCACGTACCTCGGCGCGCACGTCGTTCCGCCGGAATTCGCGGGCCGTCCGGAGGAGTACATCGGCTGGGTCTGTTCGTACATGCTGCCCCTGATACGGAGGCGCCGGCTCGCCCGCTTTGTGGACATCTACATCGAACGGGGCGCCTTCGGGCTGGATGATGCGCGCCGCTACCTCGAGACCGCCCGGTCGCTGGGATTCGGTCTGAAAGTCCATGCCGAGCAGTTCTCCCATTCGGGAGGCACTCGCCTCGCAATGGAACTGGGCGCGGTCAGTGTCGATCATCTGGAACAGGCGGGCGCCGAAGACATCGCCATGGTTGCCCAGTCTTCGACGATCGCCACCCTCCTTCCCGGCTCCGTCTTCCACCTCGGCCTCGATCGCTACCCGCCCGCCCGAGCCCTCATCGACCACGGGGCCGCCGTCGCCTTGGCTACCGATTTCAACCCAGGCACAAGCCCCACGTGCAGCATGCCGATGGTCCTCGCGCTCGCCTGCAATCAGATGCGCATGACCCCCGCCGAGGCTGTCTCCGCATCCACCATCAACGGCGCTCATGCCGCCGGTGTCGCGGACCGCGCGGGTTCTCTCGAACCCGGCAAACAGGCCGATCTGCTCTTGCTCGACGTCTCCGACTACCGCGAGATCCCGTACCATTTCGGGGTGAACCCGGTTGCTGTGACGATGAAGAAAGGTCGTATCCTGTACCGCCAGGGGGAGGTCACGTGTCCCGAAGACTTATAGAGTGTGTCCCGAACTTCTCCGAGGGCCGTGACGCCTCCGTCGTGGATGCCATCACCCGCGCTATCCGCTCCGTGCCCAGCATCGTCCTCCTTGATCGGGAGCTCGACGCCGACCACAACCGTTCCGTGCTCACCTTCGCAGGACCTCCTGACGCCGTCGCCGAAGCTGCCCTGCGCGGTGTCGGGGAAGCTGTCCGCCTTATCGATCTCACCCGCCACACCGGCGTCCACCCCCGAATCGGAGCCGCCGACGTCGTACCTTTTATCCCCATCGAGGGCGTCGCGATCGCGGACTGCGTTCATCTCGCCGAACACGTCGGCGAGGAGATCTGGAAGCGCTTCGGCGTGCCCGTTTACCTTTACGAAGCAGCCGCCCGGCGGCCGGACCGCGTCAACCTTGAAAACATCCGTCGCGGGCAGTTCGAGGGCCTGCGCGAAGAGATTCAATCCAACCTGGAGCGCCGGCCCGACATCGGCGAACCTCGCCTCCATCCCACTGCCGGAGCCACCGTCGTCGGCGCGCGCAAGTTCCTCATCGCTTACAACATCAACCTCAACACCTCCGACCTCGACATCGCAAAGAAAATCGCGAAGACGATCCGCTTCTCCTCCGGCGGTTTTCCCTACGTCAAGGCGATGGGCGTGCCGCTCGCCTCGCGCAATCTCGCCCAAGTCTCGATGAACCTTACCGACTTCGAGCAGACCCCCGTGCACCAAGTCTTCGAGGCCGTTCGCGCCGAAGCCGCCCGTTACGGAGTCGATATCGCCGGAAGCGAGATCGTCGGTCTCATCCCCCGGAAGGCCGTCGAAATGACGGCTGAGTTTCTCCTCCGCGCGGAGAATCTCCGCCCGGAAATCGTCCTCGAGAATCGCCTCGCCGAAGCGATGGCCGGCCGGGGCCTCGACGACTTCCTCGACGCTCTCGCCGCTCCCACGCCCACGCCCGGTGGCGGTAGTGCCGCCGCGTCCTCGGGTGCGATGGCTGCCGCCCTCGGCGCGATGGTCGCCGGGATCGCGAAGCTTCCGGGATACGACTTTACGCCAGATCGTCTCTTCCTCGCCGAAGCCGTCCGCCGCGACGCCGCCGCGTACGATGCTGTCGTTGCCGCCTATCGGCGTCCGAAAGACGAACGCGCCCCCTTCGTCGAAGAAGCGTTCCACCAAGCCACGGCGGTGCCTCTCGAGGTAGCCGAGTGTGTGTCGCGGGTCAGGTCACGTTTGGAATCCCTCGCCCTCGAAGCCCCTCCGAAGGTCGCCTCCGATGTCGAAGTCGCTCTGCTCCTCGCCGCGGCCGCGCTTTCCGGCGCTCTGGCCAACGTCCGCATCAACTTGCCTTCCATAAAGGACGCAACCTTCCGCCGTTCTGTGGAACAACGCCTCGCTTCGATAGAATCGAAGTAGTGCTGGTCTCCATCGCGCCCAAACTCGAGCGTCCGGCGTGGCTGCGCGCGCCCGCGCCCGCAGGGGACAACTATCGCGAGCTGAAATCGCTGGTCGAGAACCTGCGCCTGCACACCGTCTGCGAGAGCGCCGCCTGTCCCAACGTCGGCGAGTGCTGGAATCACCGCACCGCCACCTTCATGATCCTCGGCAACGTCTGCACGCGCCGCTGCGGCTTTTGCGCCGTCGGGAAAGGTGCGCCGCTCCCTGTCGACTACGACGAACCCCGCCGCGTCGCCGAAGCTGTTGCAACGCTAGGCCTCAAGTACGCCGTCGTGACCAGCGTCAACCGAGACGACCGCAAGGATGGTGGCGCCGAACTGTTCGCCCTCACCATTCGCGCCATCCGTGACCGCGTACCCGGTTGCAGGATCGAGGTCCTGATCCCGGACTTCCAGGGCTCTTACGCCGCCATGGACATCGTGCTTGACGCGGCGCCGGACGTAATGAACCACAACACCGAGACCGTCCCACGCCTCTACCGGCAGGTGCGGCTCGGCGCGCGCTACGAGCGTTCACTCGACATCCTGGCTTATTCCAAGCGCGCCCGCCCGGAGATTCCGACGAAGTCAGGCCTGATGCTCGGCTTGGGCGAACTGAAGGGCGAGGTCGTCCCTGTGATGCGCGACCTCCGTGCCCATCATGTGGACATCCTCACGCTCGGACAGTACCTGAGCCCCTCGCCGAAACACCTCCCGGTCATCCGCTTCATCCCGCCGGATGAATTCGCCGAGTACCGGTTCCTCGGCGAGCAACTGGGCTTCCGTCACGTCGAGGCGGGACCGCTTGTCCGCAGCTCCTATCACGCCGCCGAAGCCAGCGCCCGGTCCACCGCCTGAAGCGTCTCCCCAGCCTCCCGCTCTGTATGCACCGTGGAGGTGTAGAACCGTCCGTCCGGCAGCACGTAAACGCCTTCGGAAAGTAGCGCCTTCGCGAACCGCGCCAGTTTCTCGCGGTCGTCCTCCAGCGTGTCGCGATAGTCGCGCAATTCGGCCTTCTCCGTGAAGTGCACCGCGAACGCCGCCCCGAATCCGCAAACCGTCATCGGCACGCCCCGCCTCTTCGCGATGTCGCGGATCCCCTCCATCACTGCTGCGCCGGTCCGGTTTGCTCGTGCCAGCGCCGCGCCGCCGTCACGGGAAAGCTCCTCGAGCGTCGCGTGGGCCGCCGCCAGCACCATCGGATTTCCATTGAAGCTGCCGCCGAACGCGACCCCGCCAGTGAACAACGTATCGAGAATATCTTGTCTGCCCGCCACCGCGCTCAGCGCCATCCCGCCCGCGATCGCTTTTCCGAAGGTCGCAAGGTCCGGCTTTACGCCGAAGTGGCCCTGCGCTCCGCCGGCTCCCATGCGAAACCCCGTGATCACTTCGTCGAAGATGAGAACCGAGCCATTCCGCCGGCAAAGCTCCGCGATCGCTTCCAGGTACCCCGGTGCCGGCGGCAGGCACCCGCTGTTGCACAGCACTGGTTCCATGATTACGCCGGCAATCTCGCCGCCCCGCCGCTCGAACACCCGGGTTACGCTCTCGACGCTGTTCCACGGAGCCACCACGACGTTCTCGGCGGCGTTCGTCACCTGCCCCCGCGACTCGACCACGACATTGGGTGCTGCGTAATCCCCGACCTGATCCGCGCGCGGGTGGTAGCTCAACAGCACAGAGTCTAGCCAACCGTGGTAGTGGCCCTCGAATTTCAGAATCAGATTACGACCGGTGAAGCCACGCGCGAGACGCAACGCCAGTTGCACCGCCTCGCTGCCGCTCGACGAGAACGCCACCCGCTCCGCGCACGGCGCCAACTGCTGCACCTTCTCCGAGACCAAATACTCCAGTTCGTGCTGCGCGCCGAACGTGTGGACGCCGTCCGCCTGTTTGCGAAGCGCCTCCACCAGCGCGGGGTGCCGGTAGCCGAGAATATTCGGCCCCCACCCCAGCGTGTAGTCGATGTACTCGTTGCCGTCCACGTCCGTGAGCCTCGGCCCGCATCCGTCCGCGAAATACAGCGGCACCGGGAACTTCGCCCGGAATGGGCTGCTCACACCCCCTGCGAGCGACTGCCGCGCCCGCTCCAGATACTCACGCGATTTTCGCCATCTCTGTTCCGTCATTTCAGTTCGAGAGTATCATGGGGACACTATGGAAAGCCCCGATCAAGCTACCCGGCGCGGATTCCTCGGCAGTCTCGGCGCAACGGCCGTTCTTGCCCGCCAGCGATCTGCGGCTCCGGTAAGGGTCGGAGTCGTCGGCGGAGGCTTTGGGTCAAGCTTCCAGTGGCATCTCCACCCGAACGCGAAAGTCGCCGCCGTCTGCGACATACGCCCGGACCGCCTTCAGCGGCTCTCCGAGGTCTACCGCTGCGGAACTACACTCAAGAGCTTCCGCGAGTTACTCAAGCAGCCCGAGCTTGACGCCATCGCCGTATTCACCCCCGCTCCCCTCCACGTCTGGATGGCCACCGAAGCGATGAAGGCGGGTAAGCACGTCATCAGCGCTGTCCCGGCCGGTATTTCCATCGAGGAATGCGAGCGGCTTCTCGAATGCGTCAAGAGCACCGGCATGAAGTACATGATGGCCGAGACCAGTTACTACCGTCCAGAAATCATGACCTGCGTCGAGTGGGCTCGCGAAGGCCGGTTTGGAACCATCTTTTACTCTGAGGCGGAATACCACCACGAAGGCCTGCTCCCCTTGATGTACGACGATCGCGGTTTCCCCACGTGGCGCTATGGCTTCCCCCCGATGCTCTACCCGACGCACTCCGTCGGCATGATCGTACCCGTCACCGGCGAACGCCTCGCGGAAGTTCAGGCCGTTGGCTGGGGCGACGGCCATGAGATACTCCAGACCAATCAGTACAAGAACCCGTTCTGGAACACCACCGGATTCTTCAAGACCTCCGGCGGCCATTCTTCCCGCGTTTCCGTTTTCTGGCACGTCGCCGCAGGGGGAACGGAGCGCGCTCAGTTTTACGGCAGCCGGCTTTCCTACATCATGGAGCGCCCCGAAGGCTCGCCGAACACCGTCATTCGCATCGCGCGCGACGGCAAAACGGTGATTGACGCCAACGGCTACCCCGAGGGCGACGTCGCGATTGAGGCCTTCAAGCAGCCGGACCACTTCGAGAAGCTCCCCGCCCCGCTTCGTGTCAAAACGGGCCACGGCAACTCGCACACCTTCATCACGCACGAGTTCGTCTCCGCGATCCTCGAAGACCGTCAGCCGGCCGTCAACGCCTGGGAGGCGATCGCCTACACCGTTCCCGGCATCGTCGCCCACCAATCCGCCCTCCGCGGCGGCGAGCCGATGAAGATCAAAGACTACGGCAAACCCCCGGCCTGATCGCGCAGGGAGCGGTCACCCACTTCTCACCAGTTCGTGATCGATCCGTCCGGCCGGTTGTAGATCGGAATCGGGCGCGAGCGCTCCGTGACCTCCGCGATCATCTTCAGCCGCTTAGGATCGAACTCGATTCCCAGCCCCGGCCGCCGGTTCGGCCACAGCTTGCCGTTCCGGAAGTCGAAGTTCTGCGGCAGGTGCGGCACTTCCCTCGGCCCCGCGCCGAGCATCTCCATCAGCACCGGACCCGAGAACACCCCGCAGCAATGCACCAGCGAAGCCGTGGCCAGCGTCCCGGTGAAGTGCGGCACGAGCCCGACGTAATGCGTCTCGCACATCGCCGCGATCTTCATGAACTCGGTGATCCCGCCACAGTTCGGCACGCTCACTCGCGAGTAATCGATCAGGTGCTGTTCCACCAGCTCGTTCAGTTCCCACCGGTCACCGAACTGCTCCCCGACCGCAATCGGGACCTTCACCTGCGGCCGCAGCGTCCTGTAGACGCCCGGGTTCTCCGAACGGACCAGGTCCTCGACGAAGTACGGCTCCAGGTCTTCAATCAGCGTGCTTAGCCGCACCGCATCGGCGAAGTCCAGCCGCGTGTGGTAATCGATCGCCCAGTCGCCGTCCTTGCCCACGCCCTCCCGGATCTCACGGCACATCTCGACCGTACGATGGACCATCTCCCGTGAATTGAATGGCCGGCCCTCGCTCGGATCAGCGACCCCCACGCGAAACGCTCGGAACCCCGACTCGACGCACGCCCGCGCCGTCTCCCGCAGGCTGCCCTTCTTCGGGAACCCGGTCGAATAACATTCGATGTGGTCCCTCGCCAAACCGCCCAGCAGTTCGTACACCGGCGTGTCCAGGGCTTTGCCCTTGATATCCCACAACGCCAGGTCGAGCGCGCCGAGCGCGTGCAGTTTTTCGCGTCCCGCCGGATAGAAGAACCCGCGGTACATCATCTGCCAAAGGTGGTCGATCCGCCCCGGGTCCTCCCCGATGAGCATCGCCGCGCACTGCTCAATCGTGTCCTTCGTGCCCCCTTCGCCGATCCCGGTAATCCCCTGATCGGTCTCCACCGTCACGATGTTCGAGCTTTGGTTGTAAATCGGCCTCGAATTCGGATCGGCGTAATAGCGGATTCGCTTGATCTTCATCGGCCCGGCTGCGGCTCGTGCGGCGGAAGTTCGAGCCAGCCACGCCCCCGCGCCCATCGAAACGGAACGAAGAAACGATCTTCTTTCCATCGCACCTCCTCCGTACGAGCCGCCAGCATATCACCGTACAATGGGAACGTGGGTTTCTTGCCTGTCGACGAGCAGTTCGCCTATCTGAGAAAAGGATTTGTTGAGGTCATCCGCGAGGAGGAGTTGCGCGAGCGCCTCACTGCGTCGTTGAGCACCGGCCGTCCCCTGAAGGTTAAAGTGGGCTTCGATCCCACCGCCCCGGACCTCCACCTCGGCCACACCGTTCTCATTCGCAAGATGAAGCACTTCGAGGACATGGGCCACACCGTCGTCTTTGTCATCGGCGACGGCACGGCCCGCATCGGCGACCCCACCGGGCGTAACATCACCCGTCCGCCAATGACCCGCGAAGAGATTCTCGCCAACGCCGAGACTTACAAGATCCAGGTCTTCAAGATCCTCGACCCGGCGAAAACCGAGGTTCGGTTCAACAGCGACTGGCTCGATCAGCTCGGCTTCGAGTCCATGATCCGCCTCTGCGCCACGTACACCGTCGCTCGTTTGCTCGAGCGTGACGACTTTGCAAAGCGCTTCAAAGAAAACACGCCCATCTCCGTTCACGAGTTACTCTACCCGCTCGCCCAGGCCTACGACTCCGTTGCCCTCCACGCCGACGCCGAGCTCGGCGGCACCGACCAGAAGTTCAACCTCCTCGTCGGCCGCGACATCCAGCGCGACTTCGGCCAGCCCTCCCAGATCGTCGGTACCACGCCGCTCCTCGAAGGCACGGACGGCGTCAACAAGATGTCGAAATCGCTCGGCAACTATGTGGGCATCACCGAACCTCCCGAGGTCATGTTCGCCAAGCTCATGAGCATCAGCGACGAGCTCATGTACCGTTACTACGAGCTGCTCACCGACGTCAGCCTCACTGACATCGACCGTCTGCGCGATCGCATTCGCACCGGCGATCTGCACCCCATGCAGGCCAAAATCGACCTGGCGAGCCTCATCGTCACCGACTTCCACTCCGCCGGCGACGCCGCGCGCGCCGCTGAGGAGTTCAACCGCGTCGTCCGCCGCGGTGAAGTGCCCGCTGATCTCCAGACAGTCCGGATCGACGGAGACGTCCGCCGCATCGACAAGGTGCTCGCCAAGGCGGGTCTCGTTGCGTCCGTCAGCGAAGCCACCCGCAAGCTGAAGGAAGGCGCGGTCGAGATCGACGGTACGAAAGTGGAAGGATTGATCCAGCTTGCGTCGCCCGGCGAGTACGTCGTTCGCGTCGGGAAGAACTGGCGTCGGGTTACCCTCTGACAGATGCCTCCAATAGAGAAGATCGTCCCTCTCGAGACGTCGCACATCCCGTTCGTCATGCGCCTCAACGAGGCCGCCGGATGGAACCAGACCGAAAAGGACTGGGCACGAGTCATTTCCGTGGAACCGGAGGGGTGCTTCGCGCTCTTCGCCGACGGCGTCCTCGCCTCCACCGCCACCGCGGTCTGCTTCGGCCGCGCGCTGGCATGGATCGGCATGGTTCTCACCGACCCCGCCTTTCGCGGGCGCGGCTATGCCCGCCGGCTTATGGAACACGCCCTCGAATTCCTCGACCGCCGCGGAATGGAGTGGATTAAGCTCGACGCCACCGACATGGGCCGTCCGCTCTACCTCAGGCTCGGCTTCGAAGATGAAGCGCCCGTCGAGCGCTGGGTGCTCGACAACGTGCCCGCCATGCCGCGGGTCGATCTGCCCCCATACGAGCCGGACCCTGCTCTCGATTTCGAAGCCTTCGGCGCCTGCCGTTCCCGCATGCTCGAGCTGCTCTCGGCCGAGGGGGCCGCGTCAATCCCGGGCGAAGGGTTCGCGATGGCGCGCGCCGGAGCGAAGGCGGATTACTTCGGCCCGTGCGTGTGCCGGTCGCCGCAAGCGGCCCGCCGTTTCCTCGAGTGGTTCCTCAGCCGCAGCCCCGGCCGTTCCGCCGCGTGGGACATCCTGCCCACCAATGTGGAGGCCGTGCGGCTCGCCCGTGAGTTCGGTTTCGAGCGGCGCAGGCAGCTCGTCCGCCAAGTGCGTCCCGGGCCCGCCGCCGGGCAGCCGCTCCCGCACAACGACGCGTATGTCTTCGCGATCGCCGCCTTCGAGTACGGATAGATCCCATGCCACGCAAGCGCTACGAGTGGAAACTGAAGGACCGGGCGATTCAGCTCGGCGACCGCACACTGATCGCCGGCATTCTCAACGTTACGCCCGACTCGTTCTCCGACGGCGGTAAGTATCTCGACCCCGACCGCGCCTTCGCCCGCGCTCTCGAACTCGAGGAGGAAGGCGCCGATATCATCGACATCGGCGCGGAGTCCACTCGTCCCGGCTCCGCGCGCATCTCCGAAGCCGACGAGCTCCGCCGGCTCGTGCCCGTTCTGAAGCGGCTCAAGAACAAGCTGATGGTGCCTGTCTCGGTGGATACCTACAAGTCCGGAGTCGCCGCCAAGGCGTTGGAACTGGGCGCGGAAATTGTCAACGATCCGACCGGCTTGACCTCCGACCCACAGATCTCCCGCGTGGTCACCCTAAACGACGCCGGCCTCATCCTGAATCACATGCGCGGAACGCCCGAAACTTGGGCGAAGCTTCCGCCGCTTCCCGACGTCATGGGGACCATCCTCCACGATCTGGACGCCTCGGTCCACCGCGCCCGCGGTGCCGGCATCGACCGTTCCCGCATCGTCATCGACCCCGGCCTCGGCTTCGGCAAGCGCAAGGACCAGAACTTCGAGATCCTCGCCCACCTCTCGCAACTCGCCCGCCTCGACATCCCCGTCCTGATCGGGCCTTCCCGCAAATCGTTTCTCGCCCAATCGACCGAGCAGCTGACCGCCTTCGCCACCGCCTCGGCCGTCGCCGCATGCATTCTCGGCGGCGCCCACATCATTCGGGTCCACGAGGTGCGCGAAATGCGCGCCGCGGCCGACATCGCTGACGCCATCCTGCAGTCGGTCGCCGGCGAGTGACCCTACCTCAACGCCGCCAGCAGTTCCCCTGTCTGCTTCAACAGATTCAGCCGCGCCGTCTCGAGGGCGTAGTTGCTGTCGACGAACGCGATCCACTTCTCGTCCTCGGTGAACCGCGCCTCCTCCACCTGCCGCAACGGCGCGCGTCCCTCTTCCATCTGCGCCAGCAACACGGAGACCTGCTCCCGCGCCACGTCGAGATCCAGCTTTGCCACTTCCCGTGCCGTCTCCGCCTGCCGCACTTCACGGTACAGCCGCTGCGCGTCCAGTGAGATGCGGTTCCGAGTCCCCTGTAGTTCGATGCGCAGCCGCGCCGCGTCACCCTCCGCCTGCGCCGCCCGTGCGTCCACCCCTGGTCCGGCGAACAGCGGAATCTGGAACGACACGCCGAGCTGCCCGTTGTGCCGCTGGAATTTCCGGAAAAAATCCTCGTAGTTGTTGAACTTCCCCAGCAGCGCATACTGCGCCACCAGGTCCAGTTGCGGAAGCCGTCCTGCCCGCTCCGCTTTGATCTCGAAGCCCTTGGCGACCAGAGCCGACTCCAGCCGCCTCACCTCTTTGCTGTTGTCGAGCGCCGCGCTTACCGCCGCCTGTTCCGATTCGGGAAGCTGCGGGGCGGGCCGTTCCTCTACCGTCACTCGAATGCGGTCGTCCGCATTCAGTCCGAGGGCCGCCGTCAGTGCGCCTTCTGCGTTTGCCCGCTCTACGTCGAGCGCCTCCGCCCGCTGCCGCGCCTGCGCCACGCGCAGGTCCGCGCGCTTCGCCTCGATGGGCAGTTCGCGTCCCTCGCTCACCCGCGCCCGCATCACGTCGGCGACTCGTGTGAGGCTCTCCACCTGCCGCCGCGCCATCTGCGCCACTTTCGCCGCCCGCTCCGCCTCCAGGTACAGTGTCGCCGCGCGATGCGCCGCCTCTTCGCGTTTGGCCGCTGTGTCGAGCGTCGCTCCGCGTGCGTTCTCTCTCGCTTGCGAGATCAGGTGCGACTGTCGCCGGTTGAAGACGTATTGCACCGCCTGCGCCTGGAAGATCGATGGAGTAGAGCCCGCCACACTCAGCGGGATGCCGTTGCTGTACGCCAGGCCGCTGCCCGCCGCAACTTTCGGTATGAACGGGTCCCGGGCCAGCCGCACTCCCTGCTCGGCCTTGCCTTCGGCCAGCCGCGCCAGCGCCAGGTCGGGGTTCTGCTTCAATGCGAGGTCCACCGCTTCGCGGAGAGTCAGCGTTCGTTCCTCACCGGCGGCCCCCGCCGCCATCACTGCAACCGCCAACAACATCCGTATGTAGTTCTGCATATTTGTAATCCTCGCCATCCGCCCGGACGTGCTACTCGTACCGCAGGGCTTCCGTCGGATTCAGCCGCGCGGCGCGGTTGGCCGGCAGCAGCCCGAACACCAGACCGACCACGCAGGACACCACGAAGGCCACCACGATCGACGCGATTGAGATCGGAATCTTCACATCCGAGAAGAGCCGCACGCTGAACGGCAATGCCAGTCCAACCAGGATCCCGAGCAGCCCTCCGCCCAGGCTGATCATTACCGCCTCGATAAGGAACTGTCGCAACACCTCGCGCCGCGACGCCCCGACCGCCATCCGCACGCCGATCTCGCGCGTCCGTTCCGTCACTGTCACCAACATGATGTTCATGATGCCGATCCCGGAGATCACCAGCGCGATCGCCGAAATCAGGATCAGTACGAGCGTTAGCACCAGCGCGATGCTCTTGGCCGCGTCGAGGATCGCCGTGAGGTTCTCCACCAGGTAGCGCGCGCCCGGCCGGTGCCTGCTCCGCAGAATCTCGCCCACGTTCGCCGTCACCGCCTCCACGTCTTCGGGACGGCCCACCTGCACATACATCGGGTCGATCCGTTCCACCGGCGTAAAATACCGGATCACCGTGATCGGAATCACCACCGTCTCCCGCGACAACTCCGACAGCCCGAAACTCTCCACCCGTTCCTTGAAGGTCCCGATCACCGTGAACTGGAGCCCGTGTACCTTCAGGACCTGCCCGACCGCCGACTGCGGGCTGCCGTACAACCGCCGCGCCAGCCGCTCGGTCAGCATCGCCACCTTCTCGCGCAGGGAAACGTCGCTCCAGTCCAGGAACCGTCCCGACAGCAGCACCAGGTTGCGTACCGCCGCATAGTGCTCATCGGTGCCGATGACCTTCACGTCCTCTTCGCGGCCCTCGATCAGCATCCGGTCGTAGTTGGTCATGACACCCGTCGCGGCCACAATGCGCGAGTCGAGCTGCTGCCGCACCGCATCAACGTCGGAGAGCTTGACGAAGTCCGCCTCGACCTCCGCCGCCGACTTCCCTCCAGTCTCGTAATACGCGTAAACGATGTTCGAGCCGATGCCGCGGATCTGCTCGAGGATGTAGTCCCGGCTCGTCAGCGAAATCGTGACCACGAGAATCACGGAGGCGTTGCCGATGACCATCCCGAGGGAGGTGAGGAACGTGCGCAGTTTGTTGGCGCGTAAAGCGTGGAGGCTGAACCGGAGCGCTTCGCCGAGGTGCATGCGGAGATCAGCCCGTGCGGGCTTCCTTGAGCAGCCGTTCGGCCTCACGGCGCGGCGGATCGTCCGGCGTCAGCGCCAGTGTCAGGTAGCGTTCGAGCAGGCTGCGCGCCGTCCCCAGATTGCGCTTGGAACGTACGTAAGTGCTCGCCTGCGCGAACAAGAGCTTCGGGGCGCCGGGCGCGATCTTCTCCGCCTGCCGGAACGCGGCGTCGCTCTCTTCGTGCCGGCCCTGCTTCGCCAGGAACCGTGCGAGGTCGATCACCCGGCCCACCTGCCCGGGCGCCAGTTCGATCGCCCGCTGGTATTCCGCTTCGGCGGTCTTGAGATCCTTCCGCTTTTCGGCCAGCTTGGCGAAGAAGAAGTGATACTCGGCCGGGTTGAGATCCTTCGAGCGTTCAGCTAGCTCCGCGGCCTTTTCCGCGCCGCCGCCCAGAAAGCCGGGCGCCTCAAGGTAGTATTCAAACAGGTCGCCCACTGCCTCCAGGTTGCGCGGGTCCAGCGCGACGGCCTTCTCGAATGCCTGCCGCGCTTTCTTTGCCTGCCCGGGCGCGGTGAGGAATGACGATGTCTCGGCCCGCCGTCCGTGGGCTTTGCCCAGCCAATTGGCGTACACGGAGTTCTTCGGTTCGGCGGCAAGGGCCTTCTCAAACGCTTCGGTGGCGCCCTTGAAATCGTCCAGCATGTACCGGCAGCGGCCGGCCAGTTCCCACCTCGCGCCGTCTGCTTGCGGAAGGGACTCGATGACCTTCAGCGCCTCCGCGTACCGGGTCTTCTGATAGAGCGAGCGCGCCTGCTCCAGCGCCGCCGTCTCGGCGAGCGCAGAGCCCGCCACCAACGCCAGTACTGTCAGCAACTTGCGCATCCCCACCCCTCCATTCTACCCACGAAAAACGGTGGCTGGCTCTACTGTCCCAAGCCTGTTGGAAAACCAGTGGCTGGCTCCACTGTCCCAAGCGTCGTCTGCGTGTGGACAGTGGAGCCTGTCACTGGTTTTCCCCTTCCCCTAACTTCTCGACGTATCGGTAGCCACCGCCCGTTTCATCCTGGTCTTGAGTCTCGGGCAGGCGTTACTCCACAACCGCCTGCGATGCCAGCACCTGGAACGTGCCGTCAAGATTCAGCCCGCCCGTGGGATGCAGTTGGGCCATGAACACCCCGACCAATTGCTCCTTGGGATCGATGAAGAACACCGTGTAGTAAAAGCCTCCCCAACCGTACAGCCCCGGTGATCCCAGCTCATCCATCGGAACCTTGCCGCCCGAAACCCCAAAACCCAGACCAAAACTCAGGTCCGGAGCCACTTTCCCAAGCTGGTCGTGCGTCATCAGTTCCACCGTTTTGCGGCTCAGCAGCCGCTTTCCATCGAGCACGCCGCCGTTCAGCATCATCTGGCAGAACCGGCCATAGTCGGCAGCGGTCGAGTTCAGCCCGGCGCCCCCGCTGAACAGAGTCTTCGGTCCGCGGTACGGGTAGTCGGCCGAGTATTCGAACGGCCCCTCCACGATCGGCTTGGCCGGAAACCGGCTGATTGCTTTGCCCTCGTCCCGCATGTACACCGAGGCCAAGCGGGAGACTTTCTCCGAAGGAAGGTAGAAGTGGGTGTCCTTCATCCCCAGCGGTTCGAAAATCCGCGTTCGAAAGAACTCGTCCAACGACTTGCCCGAAACCACCTCCACCAGCCGTCCGAGCACATCAATCGACAGGCTGTATTCGTACTTGTCACCGGGGTGGAAGAGCAGCGGTTGCGCTGCCAGGCGCTTGACACTCTCAGCAATCGTTCCATCGTACTGAAGCAGGCCGTGGGCGACGCCGGCGTCGCGGTATCGGGGGCCGAGATCGGGGTTCCAGTGGTAGACCAGCCCGGACGTATGGTTGAGCAGATGCTTGATGGTGATTTCCCGTGCCGCCGGAATCGTGTACGGCTCCCCCGCGGCCGGTTTGACAAGCACTTTCGGGTTCTTGAACTCGGGGAGGTATTTCGACACCGGGTCGTTCAGCAGGAAGCGGCCCTCCTCGTAGAGCATCATCACCGCCAGGCTAGTAATCGGTTTCGTCATGGAGCAGATCCGGAAGATGTTGTCCGTCTGCATCGGCTTGCCCGACTCGACGTCCGCCATTCCCTGCGCCTTGAGCCACGCCACGCGGCCCTTCCTGGCCACCAGCGTCACCGCGCCCGCGATCCTCTTCGCCTCGATCTCTCGCTGGACGGCCGCGCCGATTCTCTCCAACCGCACCGCCGACAGGCCCACCTCCTCCGGCTTGGCTGTCGGCAGACCCTGCCCTGCCGCCGGCAGACACGCAATCGCCGCAGCCAATGCGAACAGCACGCGCAGAATCCGAGATGAAAAGCGAACGTTCACAATATTCCTCCTGACCCGAAACCAGAGAGTGTACACCCGGAGACCAATCAGCCGCGCAGGAGGCGTCACCTGACACGCCAGTTGTTCGGGGCGACGGCCCGGTGAACTGAGATGGACGTTCCGGTCTAGTACTGCATAGTATTCATCGCCCATTTACTTCTGCTGTCTGGTGCCCTAGAATCTGAAAATTGCGAGCTTTGCTCGCCCGAACCGAGATGTGGAGGGGTGCCTAACTGTGGGAAAACGTAGACTTATCCGTCGTTTTGTTGCGCTGGCCGCTGTGTCCCTCCTGCTACCGTTGTGTTCCGCACAACTGCGGCAGGTGCCCGAGCCGGCCGTCGGAGCCGCCGCAGCTTCGCAAGACGACTACATCGTTACCTTCCAGCCTGGTCTCAGCCAGGCGGAGCGCGCGGCTGCGGTGGTGAGAGCCGGTGCCAACGCGCGATTCAACTTCAGCATCATTAACGCGGTAGCGGTGCGGGTTCCAAACGCCAACGTGCTGGCGGCGATTCAGCGGGACATGCGCGTGGTAAGCATCGTCCCAGATCGGCCGGTCCATGCATTTGGGAAGCCGACCAAGCCGGGTGGCGGCTCCAGCGGGCAGGTGGTACCGGAAGGTGTGAAGCGGGTAAATACACCCGTCTTGGGTTCGTCCGACGGTTCCGGTATTGCCGTCGCGGTGCTGGATACGGGCATCGACCTGAACCATGCCGATCTGGCGATCGGATCAAGCCGATTTGATGCCTTTGGGGGTTCCTGCCAGGATGGGAACGGCCACGGCACCCATGTCACAGGAATCATTGCGGCTCTCGACAACTCGATCGATGTCGTGGGTGTGGCTCCGAATGCGACGCCTTATTGTGTGAAGGTGCTGGACGACGGCGGGTCTGGGAGCGACTCCGCCGTGATCGCTGGACTGGATTGGGTCTACAATCGGACCGACCTGCAGATTCGCGTGGTGAACATGAGTTTGGGGCGGGACAAAGTGGACGGGGACATGGCGCTCGACAGCCCCATGCGCGCAGCGATTCGGCAGCTATACGCCAAAGGAATCATAGTTGTCGCTGCCGCTGGAAACGAAGCGGCCAAAGAGGTGATTCAGAAAGTCCCTGCCGGCTATCCGGAGGTGCTCGCAGTCGCCAGCACCACGGCCAAGGACGGGAGCAACGCGTGCCGTCTCCTTCCAAATCCAATCCGGAAGGATACGGCATCCTTTTTCACCACCGACGGAAGCCTCGATTCCACATCGGACGGCTCGATCGGCGTTACCATCTCGGCCCCTGGAGAGGACCAGGAGAATGTAAGCCGGGGATGCTTGATCAGTTCCGTGGGAATTCTCTCGCTGAAAGCGGGCGGCGGGACCATTCGGTATTCCGGCACGAGCATGGCGGCGCCACACGTTACCGGCATTGTCGCTCGCGTTCTCCAGAAAGAATTGGCCGTTGGGCCTGAGGGTGTGCGCGGCTATTTTCAAGCGAACGCTTCGGCCAAACAGACGGCGCCACTGGACTCGCCCACCAGCACTTATACGTTCGATGGGGAGCGAGAAGGGGTGGCTGTAGCACCTTAGTTCTTTGATCTTACCGGTTTGCATTGAGAAGGGCGGTCCACCAGTGTACACCCGGTCACGAGCTGAACTCTTTTTTGTTGGCCCTGTTCTCAGTCACTTACAGCCGCCGCCCCTCGGGAACCATGGACACGGCCCCTTACACTGAAATCGAGGAGGCGGTTGAGGAAACCGCCTCGACGTATCGGTGGCCACCATACGTTTTCATCGAAGTGGACTCTGACCGCGGCGCTCGTGAGGGCTTGCGGTGGTGGCTTTCATGCCGCCATCGACGTGCCAGGGTGGGATCGGTCCCCTTGTGAAGCCGACACTTCCTTGCCCGGCGGGCCGGGGTAGGACCCCGGTCCGCCGATGACGAAACGATCTTTACTCCTTCCGACTCCCTTTTCCCCGTCTCTTGAGCCTACGTGTGCCCATTTCCCACACTGTGAGTGGCCCGGCCTTCACGCTGTGCGCCGAACGTCTCTGACAAACGGCATCACCATACGCGTGCACGGCCACCCCACGTCGGCGGCGGATTCGAAGGCAGTTACTTCCGAATCGTGAAGCGTTAGACTGGTGAAATATGAACCCAAACCCTGCATTTGACCGAATCACGGTGGAGCCCGGCAAATGCGGTGGAAAGCCGTGCATCCGCGGGATGCGCATTACGGTGCGCAGGGTCCTCGAGATCTTGGCCACCTACGCCGACCGGCAAGAGATCTTCCGCGAGTATCCGTTCCTCGAAGAGGAAGACTTGCAGCAGGCGCTCCGCTATGCGGCGGCCTCGGTAGATGAGGAATTGGTCGACTTGAACCGCGTCGCATGAAACTGGTCTTGCTCGATCAGGGCCTCGCACCGAGGGCAGCCACACTACTTCGATCAGAGGGCTGGGAGGCGCTTCATGTGAGTGAGGTGGGCCTGCACCGGGCGGAAGATCTCGAAATCCTGGAATTCGCGCGGCAACGCGGGATGGTGTGTGTCACTCTAGATCACGATTTTCACACGCATCTGGCGCTCTCCCTTTCCGGGAGCCCCTCGGTGATTTTCGTACGCGTGGCGGGACTTGATGCTTACCAGCAGGTTGTGCTGATTAAAGCCGTTTGGGAAGTTTGCGGGGAAGCCATCGCCGAAGGGGCGGCAGTATCAACTGACGGAACCACTGTGCGACTGCACAAGCTGCCTCTGAAATAACCTACGGCGCGGTTGGTGGGTCCCCGGTAGCAGGTTCGGTTTTCAAGTCCGGCCGCCGGACCATTGCAAGTCTCTTCTGTCGTACCCTTACAAGTCAATTCTGCTGCAAGTGGCACGGCCTTCCCGGGTGGCCCACTTCTGCGGCAGAGCCGGAGCTCCATTCCGATCCACGACCGAAGGGAGTGGTCAGGCCTGTCGACTGACAGCGTCACCGTCTACGTGCACAGCCAGCCGGCGACGATCGGGACGGCCTTCATCGAGGAGGCGGCGGAGCAGGTCGGAGACGTCCTGCCGGAACTTCCTCCGGCTGGCGCATCGGCGAGATAGATGGCGGCGTGAGCGGCTCAGGCGGCAGCATCGGCGGATCAGGGAGCAGGACCGGACCGTTCAGTCCCGAAAAGACAAGCCCGGCGAATAGCGCGAGTATCACGGCCAAGCACTGCAAGGGTTTCATCGGAGTTCCGTGCCCGATCGATCTCCGTTCCGATCATATCTCCGCAGTTCACCTTCCGGACCACACCCCCTCTCCCCGTGAAACAATGAATGGCCATGAGGTCAAAGGTCCTGATTGTCCTGCTCATCGCCATCGTCACTGCGGCTGTGGCCGCTGCCGCGCTGGCGCCGTCATCATTCAGTACTGAGGCGGTCAATTCCTACGCGGAGCTTCGGCGGCTCTTCCCGAATCCGCCCGCGAGCTATAGCACCGCGCCGTTCTTCGTCTGGAACGGCGAGATGACCGAGTCGGAGATCGACAAGCATCTCGCGGATTACCACGCCCAGGGCATACGGGCCTTCTTCATCCACCCGCGCCCCGGCATGATCACGCCGTACCTCTCGGACCGCTGGTTCGCCCTCTGCCGCTACACCGTCGACAAGGCCAAACAGCTCGGCATGCAGGCTTGGCTCTACGACGAAAACTCCTACCCCAGCGGCTTCGCCGGAGGTCACGTGCCCGCCGAAATGCCCGAGTCCTGGAACGAAGGCCAGGGCCTCGTGCTCCATAAACTCACCCAGTTCCCCGCGGACCCCGGCAAATACAAAATCATTCTCAAGAAGGCGGCCGGCTCCTTCGAAGACGTCACCGCGTCGGCGTCCCCCGAACAGGGCCGCCAGGGTGACTACCTCGCCTTCGATCTCTCTTTCTACGAAAAGAGCCCCTGGTACGGCGGATTCACCTACGTCGATCTCATCCGCCCCGGCGTCACCGAAAAGTTCATCGAGGTGACCATGCGCGGCTACGAGCGCACTCTCGGCCCCGACCTCGGCAAAACCGTCCCCGGCGTCTTCACCGACGAGCCCAACATCGTCCCGCCCGCCGACGAGAATTGCATCCGCTGGACGCCCGACCTCTTCGATCAATTCAAAAAGCGTTGGGGTTACGACCTCCGTCCTCACCTGCCTTCCCTCTTCGAGCAGACCGGCGAGTGGCAGCGCGTCCGCCATAATTACTACGCCTTGCTCCTCGACCTTTTCATCGGCCGCTGGGCAAAGCCATGGAACCGTTATGCCGATTCGAAAGGCATCGCCTGGACCGGCCACTACTGGGAGCACGAGTGGCCCAACCCTCGCCAGGGTCCGGACAACATGGCCATGTACGCCTGGTCTCACGTGCCCGGCATCGACATGCTCTTCAACCAGTTC
Organism: Bryobacteraceae bacterium; assembly: GCA_035455185.1. Taxonomy (GTDB): domain Bacteria; phylum Acidobacteriota; class Terriglobia; order Bryobacterales; family Bryobacteraceae; genus JAEHDI01. Next base: position 46,480 of record DATIFQ010000360.1, read on the forward strand.
GCCGAAAACGTCGCCGCCCAGTTCGGCAACATCCGCTCCGTCAAGGAACTCGCGAGCGTCGCGAACCAGGTCGGCGCGCGCCGCGCGCTCAGCGAAACCTACGGCGGCGCCGGCTGGGAACTCCGCTTCGAGGACATGAAGCGCCTTGGCGACTGGGAGTACGCGCTCGGCGTCAACTTGATGAACCAGCACCTCTCCTTCCAGACCATCGTGGGCGCCCGCAAGTACGACTATCCCCAGTCCTTCACCTATCACGAGCCCTGGTGGAGCCACTACCGCGTGCTCGCGGACTACTTCGCGCGCCTCTCGCTCGCCTTGAGCGCCGGCGAGCAGGTGAACCGCGTTCTCGTGATCGAGCCGACGTCATCGGCATGGATGTACGCTTCCGCGGGACAGGCCGACCCGCGCCTGATGCAGCTCGGCGAGACCTTCCAGGCTTTCGTGACGCGCTTCGAAAAGCTCCAGGGCGAGTACGACCTCGGTTGCGAGAACATCATCCGTGACCGCGGCAAAGCCGACGGCGCGCGCTTCGTCGTGGGCCGCCGCGCATACGATCTGGTCGTGCTCCCGCCTGGCACGGAGAGCCTCGACGCTGCCACTGTGAAGCTCCTCGGCGAATTCCTTCGAGGCGGCGGCAAAGTGTTGTCTTTCGTCGAGCCGCCCGCGCGGGTGGACGGCGCCGAAGACGCGCGCGTGACACAGCTCGCGTCGCAATTCGATTCGAGCTGGACGCGCGCCGATTCTCTCGACGATCCGCAGGCGCGCAAGATGCTACTCCCCGCCGGCATCACGGACGTCGCCGGTCAACTCCTTCACCAGCGCCGCGTTCTCGACGGCGGTGAGCTGCTCTTCTTCGCCAACCACAGCCTCGAACAACCGGCGCGGGCGACGATCAAGATCGCCGGAAAATCCCTGATGCGGCTCAACCCCTTCGACGGCTCGACCACTGCCCACCCCGCACGGCGCGAAGGCAACTCGCTCGTCTTCTCCGTCGAACTGCCGCCGGCCGGCAGCCTGCTGGTCGCTGCGCTAAAAGAAGGTCCCGCGCCGCCGGCTCCATCCCCGGCGCCAGTCGAGACGCCCGTCGCGGCCTCAGGATCGCTGGCAGTAAGGCGCCTCGCCCCGAACGTGCTCCAGATCGACTACTGCGACGTGAAACTCGGCGGCACTGTCACCGAGGACCTCTTCACGTACAACGCTACGGACAAGGTCTTCAAGCACTACGGGCTTGAAGCGAACCCCTGGAACACCGCCGTCCAATACAAAACCTCCATCCTCGACATGGACCGGTTTCCGGCTGACTCGGGCTTCGACGCCGCTTTCCATTTCGATGTCGCCGCGGGCGTCGATGCTTCCGCGTTTCGCGCCGTCGTCGAGCGGCCGCATCTATGGAAGGTCACCGTGAACGGCAAGCCAGTTACCGCGCGCCCTGACGAATGGTGGCTTGACCGCGCGTTTGGAGTCTACGACATCGGTGCGCACGTTACCGCCGGCCGCAACACCATCCTGCTCGCCGCGCGGCCCATGTCCATCCATCACGAAATCGAGCCGGTGTACGTGCTCGGCGAGTTCGCGCTCGACGCGCAGCCGCGCGGTTGGAAGATCGTTCCGCCCCAGAGCGCCGCTCCCGGCGCGTGGAAGGAACAGGGGCTGCCATTCTATTCGAACGCCGTCTCCTACACCCGTATCTACACGCTTAAGAAAGGCGCCTTCAAGGTGAGGCTCGGCAAGTGGCACGGGACCGTCGCCGAAGTCAAAGTCAACGGCAAGCCCGCCGGCATCATCGGCTGGCAGCCTTACGAGCTTGACGTCAGCCGCTTCGTCCGCGGTGGCGACAACACGGTCGAAGTCATCGTCATCGGCTCACTCAAGAATCTGCTCGGCCCGCACCACGGCAAGATCAGCCGCGGTTTCGTTTCGCCGTGGCTCTTCCGCAACGCCCCCGAGCACATGCCGCCCGGTTCGGGCTACGACCTCGACTCCTACGGCCTCTTCGGCGACATCGAGTTGATCGAATCCCGGCCCCGGTAGGCCGCGATGCCCGGGTACCACGAGTCTGACATCAACCGGCTGCTCAAGACGTTCCGCCACCAGGAGGCGGACCGCGTGCCGCACCTCGAGTTCTGGGTCACCAGCAAGCCCGTCTATGAGTACGTGCTCGGCTACCCGCTTCAATACGACGTCGTCGACGCGCGCGTCGGCGGCCAGTCGATCACACCGGAAGATCATGTTCTCTTCGCCCGGAAATTGGGCATGGACGCGGTCGCGTGCAATTTCTCCTGGCGCCCGAACAATGTCTTCCAGAAGGCCGCCGATGGCACTGAGCACTATACCGGCGGCACGGTCAGAACCCGAGACGATTTTAGCCGCCTCGAACCGCCGCCCGCGCTC
>DATIFQ010000361.1:0-2636 GCA_035455185.1 Bryobacteraceae bacterium
GCGCCGGCAATGCGGAGAATCCATCCGGTGTGCGCCCCCCACAGCAGATTGATGGCGGCGGTGAGCGGCGGCTTGTCGAACCAGAAGTCCCTGTAGAGGGATTTGCCGTGAACCATTTGGACCGCGGCAGCGAGCGGCAGATCCTCCTCGGCCCACAGAATTCCGAGGTGACAGAGCCGCGTGGCCAGGAGCATGAGTAGCAGCAGCCCGAGGACCACGCGGGGGGATTTCACTTCTTCTCCAGCATCCGCTCCAGCGCTTTGCGCAGATTCGGACCGTAGATCGGGTCCGCCAGCGCGAACTCGACGAACGTCTCGAAGTAGCTCGAGAAGTTGCCGATGTCGTAACGTTTCTCGCCCGGCGGGAGCTTCAGCGCGAGCACTCGCTTACCCTCCTCGCACATCAGCCGGATGGCGTCGGTGAGCTGGACCTCGTTGCGGTGGTCCGGCTTGACCCGGCGGATCATGTCGAAAATCAGCGGCGAAAAGACGTAGCGGCCGGCGATGGCCAGGTTGCTGGGCGCATTTTCCGGCTTCGGCTTCTCGATAACGTCCGCTACGCGGAACTCCTCGCCGTTGCCGTCGGCCGGTTTCACGACGCCGTAGTGGCGGACCTCGTCGGCGGGGACTTCCTCGACCGCGATGACGCAACTGGCGTGCTTGGACTCGAATAACTCGGCCATACGCCCGACCGCGCTCGAGTTCGCGTGCAGTCCGAGGATCGAATCACCGAGCGCGACCACGAACGGTTCCTCGCCGGCGAAGTTCTCGCCGCAGAGGATTGCGTCGCCGAGTCCTTTCTGGAAGCGCTGGCGGGTATAGAAGAAGTGGGCCTGGAGCTCCTCGAATTTGAGCTCTTCGAGCAGCTCCTGCTTGTTGCCGACATTGAGGATGCGCATCAGCTCCGGATCGTGATCGAAGTGGTTCTCGATGGAGCCTTTGTTGCGGCCGGTGACGAATAGGATTTCCTCGACGCAGTTGGCGACAAGTTCCTCGACGACGTACTGGACGATCGGCTTCCGCGCGACGGCGAGCATCTCCTTGGGCTGGGACTTGGTGGCCGGCAGCAGCCGCGTGCCGAACCCCGCCACGGGAACGATGGCGCTCTTGATCACCTTCTGAATATAACGGAACCGGCACGATGAGGGACGTCCAGCACACCCTCTATACTGAAAATCTGCCGATGCCGCTGCGCACGAAGACGCATACCGCCCGCCAGTTTTTCTCGCGCCATGGACTCCTGTCGCGATGGCACCCGAACTATGAGTTCAGGCAGGGTCAGCTCGAAATGGCCGAGGCGGTCGAAGCGGCGCTCAACGACCGGCGTCATCTGATCGTCGAGGCCGGAACGGGAACCGGAAAGACGCTGGCCTACCTCGTGCCGGCCATCCTCTCGGGCAAGCGCATCGTCGTCTCCACCGGCACCAAGAATCTCCAGGAACAGCTTTTCTTCAAGGACGTCCCGTTTCTCCAGCAGCACTTCGACCGGCCCCTCCGCGTCTGCTACATGAAGGGCCGCAACAACTACGCGTGCCGGCAGAAGATCTACGACGCCGAGAAAGAGCCAATCCTGGCCGGCCTCGAAGAGGTCGCCGACTTCCAGATCATCCGCGACTGGGAGAAGACCACCGAGACCGGCGACCGGGCCGAGATCCGCCGCCTGCCGGAAGTGAGCACGGCCTGGGCAAAGATCGACGCCCGCCGCGATCTGTGCACGGGCCAGCCGTGCCCGCAGTTCGAGCGCTGCTTCCTCACCCGGATGCACCAGCGCGCGGTGGAAAGCGACATCATCATCGTCAACCACCACCTGTTCTTCGCTGACCTCGCGGTCAAAGAAGAAGAGTTCGGGGGCATCATCCCCGAGTACGCCGCCGTGATCTTCGACGAGGCGCACGAAATCGAGGACGTCGCCGGGCAGTACTTTGGCATTTCGGTCAGCAGCCACCAGATCCAGGACCTGCGCCGCGACACGGCGTCGCTGGCGCGGCGAAAACAGTTCGGTTCCGATGAACTGGACCGGGTCCTCGAGACCCTCGAACAGCGCGCCGAGCGCTTCTTCAGCCTGTTCGGCAACGGCGAAGGCCGCCGCGGCTTCACCGCCCAGCAGGCGTTTCTGGAGGAGCACGAGGACGACTACGGCGATCTGCTCCGCTGTCTGGAGCTCGTGGGCGCGCACCTCGAATCGATCCAGCAGGCGCCCGAAGAGGTGATCCCGCTCTACCGCCGCGCCCGCGAGATCGCCGATAACCTCAAGTTCTGGATGGGAGGCGCGGACCGCTCCTTCGTCTATTGGGTGGAGCGCCGCGGCCGCGGCTGCTTCCTGCAAGCGACGCCGATCGATGTTTCCCCGATCCTGTCCGAGCGGCTGTTTGGGAAGATCGATGTGGCCGTGCTGACCTCGGCCACGCTGGCGGTGGCGGGCAGCTTCGACTACACCGAGGGCCGGCTCGGCATGCGGGACGCCCGGACGCTCATAGTGGCCGGGCAGTTCGATTACCAGAACCAGGCGCTGTTGTACGTGCCGCAGCACCTGCCGGACCCGCGAAGCCTGGCGTTCTCCGGGATGGCCGCCGACGAGATCAAGCGGCTGCTCGCGCTCAGCCACGGCCGGGCCTTTGTACTTTTCACGAGTTATCA
>DATIFQ010000362.1:0-2595 GCA_035455185.1 Bryobacteraceae bacterium
AGTGAGGGGGAGAGGCGAGAAAACCTCGGTACAGACACCAATTTCGCAACTGCCGCGAAATTAGTGTCAGTCCCGGGTTTTCCCTGTTTCCAGTTCAGGCTTTGAGCCACTTGTTGAGGAAGGCGAGGCCGGGGGCGAGACGGATTTCGTGGCCGCCGTCGTGGAGGTCCATTTCGATGCGGTCCTGGATACCGAGTTTCCGGTAGTGCTCCTTGGCGGCTTCGAACTCCTCGATGACTTGCGGCCACCAGGCGATGCCGTCCTTCTTGCCGTGCTGGATCTGGAGCGGCCGGGGGCAGATGAGGCAAGCGGCGTCGCTGTCAGTGAACTCCGTGAGCCAGCCGTGGAAGAAGGCATGCTCCTCGTCCGTTTCGAGGAAACAGCTATAGCGCTTGTCCGGGATGACCATCTTGTTGCGGCGGTGGTTGTACCAGGCGGTGACGATGCCGCACTTGATGCGCCGTTCGAGCGGCATCCAGAACATCGTGGCCATGCCGCCGAGGCTGATGCCCCACAGGCCGATGCGGCGCGGGTCGATGCGCTCGTCCTTGAGGACTTCGTCGAGCAGCGCCTGCATGCGCACGAGCTCGATGCCGGGCATCGAGGTACCGCCGAGACGCGCAAGGCGCTCGATGCGATTGCGCCGCGCGATGGTGCGGAGGTTGATGGGGGCGAGCACCGCATAGCCCTCGCGCAGGAGGGCGTGGCCGTAATCGTGGTAGAGGTTGCGGTCATCCCCGACGCCGAACACTCTCTCCGGAAAGCTGTCGATGCCGTGCTGGGCGATGACGAGAGGAACGCGGCCCGATGCCCCGGCGGGGACGGCCAAGAGGCCTTCGGCCTTGAGAGGCCCGAGGGGAATGGAGAGCCACTCGGCCTTGATGTCGCGAACCATTTTGCTCGGCTTACGGACGGCGGCGCCCGACGGCTTGAGCGGGGGCGGCCCGAAGATCTCGCGGTAGCGGCGGCGATTCGGCTCGACGCTCATCTCGAAGGCGGGAATGCTTTCGTAGGAACGGTTCCACAGCTTCGCCGCCCGGGCGGGATATTCCTCCACAAGAACGCGGCGGAAGTACTGCTCCAGTTCGACGGCGTAGGCGTCGTTCCGGCGGTCTAGCTCGCTCGTAACAGCAGGGGTAGCGGGCGTCTGCGCCAGCGCGGGAGCGCCCAATGCGCCAAGAAGAATCGATCTACGTTTCACGGTCATCAGTTGCCTCCGGATGCTACCATCTGATTCTATGCCCAGGGCGTTATTTGTCGGCGATATCAACGTGGACGTGATGATGGGCGGCATGGAATCGCTGCCGGTGGTGGACAGGGAAGTAGTGTGCAAGACCTATGACGTGGTGATGGGCGCGTCGACGGTGATCTGCGCGTGCACGTACGCTTCACTCGGCGGAGACTCGTCGATGGCGGGGCTGGCGGGACGGGACGACTACGGGGAATTCATGATCCGGGGGCTCGGAGAACTCGGCGTGAAGACCGGCCTGGTGAAGCGGACGGACCGCGTGCGGACGGGCGTGACGGTGAACCTGATCTATCAGAGCACGCGAACGCAGGTCACCTACCAGGGGACGCTGGCGGAATTCGACGGGAGCGAACTGGCGGACTCGATTCTCGATGGCTTCAACCATGTTCATTTCGGCGGCATCTACCTGCTGCACAAGCTGCGGCCGGAGATCACGCGGCTGCTGAAGGCCGCCAAAGCGCGGGGCGTTACATCGTCACTCGACCCACAGTGGGACCCGAGCGAAAAGTGGGAAGGCATGGACGAGTGGCTGCCGCTGCTGACGTACCTGTTCGTCAACGAGGACGAGGCGCTCTCTCTGGCGCGCGCCGCGAGCCCGAAGGAGGCGTGCAAAGCGCTCACCGCAAGAACGCGGATGCCGTTGGTGAAGGTGGGACCGGCAGGGTCTTTGGTGTGCGTGGACGGCGATGTGAGGGCGATTCCGTCGTATAAGGTTGACGTGGTCGATACTACGGGGGCCGGCGATTCGTTTGACGCCGCGTTTCTGTTCGCGACGATCGAGAAGAAGATGGAACCGGTGGCGGCATGCGCGTTCGCCAATGCGGTGGCGGCGCGGAGCTGCATGTTTGTCGGCGGCGTCAACGCGCGGACGAGCTATGAGGAGGCGGTGCGGTTTGGGGAGGAGCGGTAGAGAGGCAGAGACCAGGCGGGACAGGCAGCTCTGCCCGCTCGCGAACAACGCTCAGGGCAGAGTGGGCCTGTCCCGAGGCTACTATTCTGCCATCAGGTAGATGGCGATGGTGGCGAAGACCATGCCGCCGAGAATGACCGGGTGGGGGATGACCCGGTAGAGCGCCAGTGAAATGATCACCGTCAGCACGGGCGCGAGCGCCGTCATCGGCACGACGATGATGGCTTTGCCGTAACGCACGGCGTAGACGAGACACAAGGCGCCGATTGCGTTCAACACCTGAATCAGGGCCGAGAGGTACGGTCCTTTGAACCCCCAGTTGACCGGCTTTGAGAAATCCGTCATCCACAGCGCGATCGGAGCAAGAGCCAGGCCGGTCGCCATCATGTAGAAGAAGATACTCTCGGCCTTCATGGTCTCGTTGGAGAACTTCATC